>CAIQCA010000136.1 GCA_903870235.1 uncultured bacterium | reverse complement strand
TGATCAATAACAAAAAGGACACAAGGTTTATTGCGAAGGAAGTGCCGAACTAGGTGCTTATGATTCACTCTGAACAGAGCCGGGTTATTATGAAAGCATGTGATTAACTTAGAGAATAATCCAGCTTTGCGTAACTCCCATAGCGTCCTATCCGGTTGGGAGCGCAGCCCAGTCTGATTAATAACCACATCTGGTTTTGCATTACGAAGGGTCTCATCAAGGAAGCGGTGCAGTACTCTATAATCTGCAAAAACATCTTCATTCGGATATTTTAAACGCCCAGCAGAAGGTGTCTTATGACCAGCCATTGCGAGCGAGATAAAGACCACATTCCAACCTTTTTGAGCCAAATAGTGGCCTAACTGCCAAGTAACTCTTTGAACCCCCCCTGCAATAGGATCGAGAGGCACCGAAAAAACAAAAGCTATGGTCGGTTGTTGCGTTGTCATTTGAAAACTTCTAAGTACTTTATAGGTTCAGGCAAGACCCTTTAACAAATATTTAGTTTTGAAAGGCCTTCCAAGTTTACTTCATCTCGAACTCTCACATAATGAGCTAGTCGATCTTGTAGAGTATTGTCATTGTAATGACATGAAACATCAGACAAAATGGTAACTCCAATAGTTTCCGAACCATAAATAAACTCCTTTCGGCAATACCCATAGGCGTCATACCCATGAGGGTCAAAACCTGGTATGTGAAGAACTGGAACCCCTTCGCAAATAAGCCTTAATTGAACAGCAGAATTTCCAACAATAACGAGATCAATTTTGGATGCAAACTGCTCTATAGACTCATCAGATGGCGCAATTGTTACCAAGTACTCTGGAAAGTCGGCAATACCTAATTTACTATTGGGATGAAGGCGAATATAAAGCACAGCCACGCCAAGTGCTTGCCGAATCTGTTCAAGAAGCTCAATCTGCTTGTGGCTGGCAACAAAAAAGTTATTTGTGGCGATACCAACTTTTGGGTTAGCGGGAATAGTACGAATAGGCTTTATAGGTATAGAGGGACGTCGAACAATCACTGCAGAGGGAGATGAGTTCAGAACAGCTTCATATCCACCCTGATTCAGGACTGCAGCTGCAGCAACAGGGTATGGTAGTGATGCAATATGATGATAATCGTCTTGCCACCACAGTGCACCACACCCTGCAACCGAGGCTGCACTCCAGAGCATGTGGAGATCGGGACTCACATCGCTAATGATAATGGGCTTAACGATCGGATAACGAGCCAAAAGTCGGCGAAATACTTCCCTCCCAAGGATGATTTGAAGATCAATGCTGTCAAGATCAGGAACACGACGCACAACAATAAACAGGAAAAACAAGGCCTGTGGAAGGCGAAAAAACAAGCTTACAAAGCTAGTTAGTGAGTAATTTTCTGATGACCCTGGTGTCCAAATCATACTCCTTGATATCCCGGCAGCACAGAGCTCATGAACGACTGCAAATGCTTTTGAATTTGGAATTGGATATGAAGGTAAGAAAAACCTTATCTCTTTAGATAACACTAGAGGAATCTGGGTAAGTGGAGCAAGAACTCTCAACTTACTCATAAAAATTTCTTTTAGGGGATGACGCAACTTCTGTCTATCTATAGCGGGCCTTAGCCTTTCACCTGCCCCTCGAATATATACTAATAACCCAATATTCAACTAATTATTCCTTAAGGAAGAATTTGAACTGCGCTCAATGCAATTTATTCACTCACCCGGTCTCTTTTGATTACAAGCATAATGAAAAGGATATCTTTAACATTATCTACCAAGGATAAGACGGACCAATGACAATAATCGATTTCTTTTATTGTGCTTATTCATCATAAACCTTGCTTCTTCCATCGCTTTCTCAACATCTACACCGTAAACATTTACGAGATACTCTTTAACCAGCTTTTTACTCAATAATACTGCAGCATAAGAGAGACGTCCATAGGCGAGAGCAATCATAGCCGCTTTTATACAAACGTGAATCGCATTCTCATCGGTGTCGGAAAAAGCATCCAGGTTTTTAAAATACAATACATCAGTATGAATCAGTTCACCCAAGCAATCACGACCAATCACAAATGGACTTTTTAATGCAGCCACAGAAGTTTGTAAAGGCCAAGTGATCGGTTGATGAAAGTCAACGAGGTGAAAGCCATTCTCTTTAAGAAAGAAGTCTATATCCGGAAAAAGCGGTTGATCTTTATAAATTTGCTGGAGCTCGACCTCAGCACGAATAGCAACAATAGAGTCTGAAAGAAGCTTATGGCCTGTTTTAAGAACTTCCAATTCCGCACCTTGAATATCAATCTTCAAATAGGAAGCATCTTGGAATGAATACTCCCGAGCTGCATCATCAAGCGGAACTGTTGCAACTACCGTAGTGCCAATCACCGTGAAAAGTTCCTCCCTTCCATAACGAGAGTACATGTCAAAGTTGGATTGCAACAAGGAGGAACAACCAGGACTCTGCGTCAAATACAACAATCTTGAATCTGACTTGTTCCCCAAAGCTAAAGGCAAGTACCGGATACTCGCCCATGACCCTTTAGATAAACTAGCATCTTCGAGTCGCTTAACCTCTGCCTTATCAGGCTCAAACCCTATGAAATCGACAATATCGGCAATAGGTGTCAATAAGTTATCAAAACCACCTCTTGCCCCTACATCCAGAGCGGTTAATAACAACTTGCCACGAAGCTTTCCAAATTCCGATTGCTTAAGAAGGGAGATTGGTGCCAGCAAGTGTAGACTTTGTTTCAGCTTTTTAAGCATCATATTGGATTTTGAGATTTAATAAACAAAATGAAAACTCATAATGCTGAATAGTGGCTGCTGTTATCGATATCACAAGATTTCCCAAGACATAGCTGTTCCACGCTTTACATTCTGCTTCACTGTTTTTCCGATAACCACGTCTATATACTTGGTCGCTAACCCTAATCCTGGACGAATTGCACGAACATTATCATGGGTGAAAACTTCACCAGCTTTTATATCCTTGACTACATAGAGCGAACGACGAAACTGGGTGGATATTTTCTCTGCTTCGGTGGGGCCATAGCTTACTTCCCCGATTGCCTGCCATGCACGTTCGGTTTCAACTACCAGTTGCGCCATTTCGGCGGGTTCCATTGAGAAAGCACTGTCTACACCTCCATCGGTGCGGCTGAGGGTGAAGTGTTTCTCGATAACAGTTGCACCAAAAGCAACACTAGCAACCGACACACCAACTCCCATGGTATGGTCTGACAAGCCAACTTCACAATCAAAAAGATCGCGAAGATGTGGGATAGTCAAAATATTAGTGTTGTCAGCCGTCGCTGGGTAAGTGCTAGTACACTTGAGCAGAACTAAATCTTTGCATCCTGCTTGACGCGCAGCTCTAACCGTTTCGTCCAGTTCGGCTACTGAGGCCATCCCTGTAGAAATAATCAACGGCTTAGCGGTGGCTGCCACCCGACGAATCAGTGGTATGTCTGTGTTCTCAAACGAGGCGATCTTAT
>CAIQCA010000135.1 GCA_903870235.1 uncultured bacterium | reverse complement strand
CAAAGATAGGAGTTGGTCTGATTACAAAATTAACCAAATCATTTATACCATAAGGAGCTATCAGTTTCAGGTCGCCATCTTTATCTACCGTAACTCCAACAGCAGTCACTGTTTCTGGCCAATGGGATATAGCATCTTCCGTAGATTTGTATGGCGGCAAATTGTTGCGCGTGTGCATATACACCTGATTTTTCACCTCCCACTTTATACCGGTCTGATTCATCAATGTATCTGAGAGTTTTTTATCAGCCTCCTTATCATTCCCTTTTGGATCAAAATACACCAAATCTATATCATTTGTATCTACCACCTCTTTTTCTATACCAGATAAGTGATCCCAAACTTTATTCCTCACAAAGCCAGCTCCAATAATCCAATCATGTAAATTCAAAGAAGAGGCCGTCTGGATAATGTTCATCATCCATTTATCTTGTTTTATTAAATTGAGGATTTCTTGTGGGGTCATTTTTTTATAATATCATATTGCTGTATCTTATTTATTCGTATTCAATAGTCGCTGGCGGCTTTTGGGTAACATCATAGAGAACCCGGTTTACTCCTCTCACCTTTCCTACAATAGCACTTGAGATTTTTTCCAAGAGTTCATTTGGTATTTTATGCCAGTCCGCACTCATACCATCTACTGAATCTACAGCGCGGAGAGCAACAATATATTCATAGGTTCTGGCATCCCCCATTACGCCAACTGTTTTTAGCGGTAATAATACCGCAAAAGCTTGCCAAATTTTTTCATATTCTTTGGCTTTTTTTAACTCTTCAATGAAGACCCAATCAGCTTCTCTTAAAATACATAATCTGTCGTAAGTTATTTCTCCAACAATTCTCACAGCTAATCCAGGACCCGGGAATGGGTGTCTCCAGAGCAAATCTTTTGGTAATCTTAACACTCCACCCAATCGTCTTACTTCGTCTTTATATAAATCTCGTATAGGCTCTATGATTTTGAAACCAAGCTTGTCAGGTAAAGTAAGGTTATGGTGACTTTTTATCTTCGAAGCATGCTTACTGGATTCAGCAGATTCAATGCGATCTGGGTATATAGTGCCCTGAGCAAAATACTTTACTGGATATTTTTTGAGTTTAGTTTTTATAGTTTCCTCAAAAACTTCGATAAATGTGTGACCAATAATTTTTCTCTTCTGTTCAGGGTCAATGACCCCCTTGAGCCTATTTATAAACAACTTCGATGCATCTATGACATGTAAATCAAATTTTCTTTTTCTTAGAGTATCTGACACATTTTTTACTTCATCTTTTCGGAGAAGTCCCGTATCGACAAATACAGCGTGGAGTTGTTTACCAACTGCTTTATACAATAGTGTCCCAGCCACCAGGGAATCCACGCCACCCGAGATACCAACAATCACGTGGTCTTTACCTATTTGGCTCTTAAGATTTGATATGATGGTTTTTGCAACAAAATCTATAGTCCAGTCTCTTTCTGCTTTACATATTTTAAATATAAAATTAGAAATGATTCTTGTGCCCTTCTTTGTGTGTGTTACTTCTGGATGAAATTGAATGGCATATATATTTTTCTGAGCATATTCATATGCGGCACATTTACATCCTTCTGTCGATGCTATAGTCATAAATCCTTTTGGTAATTTTGTCACTTGATCACCATGAGAAAACCAAACTTGTTCTTTTGATTCGAGCCCTTTGAAAACGTCTGATTGCTGTTTAATAGCCAAGACTTCTTTACCAAACTCGCGATGTTTTCCTCTTTCTATCTCACCACCAAGCATATATGCTATTACCTGGTGGCCATAACAAATACCAAGAATTGGTATACCTAAACTGAAAACGTCAATATCTGGTCTGGGGCTTCCTTTCTCTAAGACAGATGCAGGACCTCCGGAAAATATTATTCCCACAGGATTTAGTTCTTTGATTTTTATGGCCGGAGTATTAAAAGGTAAAATCTCGGCTTTAACTCCGAGATCCCTGACTCTTCGCGCGATTAGGTGTGAAAATTGACTGCCAAAATTTAGTATTATTATCATACTTGATTGTAGCACAGGAAATTTATCTTTTCATCAAGTAAATTGACTTCCCTGTCTAAAAGAGTAGATTTAAATCAGATATTCAACAAAAGGAGAATGTGTGATGAAAACGAGAAAAATCGACAAGAGGACGCTCAAAAAGTCTTTGCTTGCGATCACTGAGACATGGACCATGGTGTGTGCACTACAAGAACATAGGCGCGCAAGCACGGTAACATGCAGGTCGAAAAGATTAAGCGACCGTGAAGTATTGGTGATACGTCTGATGCAAAAGTATCCGAATAAGATAACCGAAAAGACGCTTTGCAAGCTCTTTGGAATGCAATACAGCCAAGTGGGTCAGATGGTGAAACGTCTTACAGGGTTTGGTGTATTGGAAAAACCCGGGCGCGGCAAAGGGCTCAGATTGGTCACAAACTCAGCCAGTGTGATCGAAGATTTAGATCGTATCCAAGCAAACAAATTCATGCCACTCTGCAAAGGCTTAACCGACGAGGAGTTTCACCAACTGATAAACATCTTGCAGAAGGTCCACAAAACGGCACAGGCAATGTTCGAAGATCGTATGTTTGCTCAAGTGGCGTTTGATTTTTTCTTCTAATTCTGACAGCACTTCTATGTGCATAACAACCTGACGTGAATTAAATCATGTCAGGTTTTTTGTTTCATTTTGAATATAGATTCAAAATAAGCTATCAAAAATCAAAAATGAATCCACTTCTGCTCCAAAACCAGAGAGGTGGATGCATTTCTATGGGGTCAATACCACTACCCTTCAAAAGCCTCCTCCATCGCGCAGAAATTTCTTCCTTTGAAAGAGTCTCGGCTTCTTCCTCAGTTATAACACCTAATTTTACTGAACATCGAGTGATGTGTGTATCTGGAGCAATATCAATTTGATCCCTATTTGATAAATCTACTCCACCGTAAGTACCAATAATAAATGACCAGTAGTTGAATATTTTCGGACCAGACAAATATGGAAATCCTTTCTTATGGTCTACTGTTACCAGCTTTTTTAAGACAAGAAAATCGCCATCTGTCGCTTTAAAAATGTTCGTGAGAAATCCCCAGTTGTTGTGAATCGTTTTCGATATAACTCTCCATGTATTTATGTGTTTATTTGGCTGGAGCGCCAACTTATATTTCATTAATGCTTTTCTCACCTCATCTTCAGTAGATTTATTCACTTTAGCCACATCAAATACAAATCTAGTATAAGGATCATTGAAAGTCTTAAGGGCAGCTTCCCATAATTTATAACTATTCCTTTGATAATTGAGGGCCATCGGTAAAGTAAAATACGCCAGACAGAATTCTCTATCATTGTCAGAAAATCCCGGATTGGAATCTTCTGGCATAACAGTCTGGCCGAGATCACCAGATTTGTATGCTTCTAAAAGCACTCGACATTTTTTATGTAGCTCAGTAATCATTAGAGCGGGCGATCGAGGAATCGAACCTCGGACAGCGGTTTT
>CAIQCA010000134.1 GCA_903870235.1 uncultured bacterium | reverse complement strand
TTCATCAACTTCTACTGGATATTTGAGCAAAAACACGTCTGAGTCAACATAAAATTCTGTTCGGCCAATATCTATCCTCGCTGTTGGACACCATTTCATCCAAGTAGCTTTGGACTTTATATCATATTCATTGGTTTTAGTAGAATTAAATCCCAATACTGTGGCAATACTACTGAACTCTTTTACCAATTCATCTGGAGAATCCGTATATAACAAATAACTATGATTTTCTCCAAATTGTTTCCTAAAAGAAAGAATACTATATCTTAACAATTCAAGATTCTTTGACTTGTGCTGACCCCAAATTGACCACCTAAATATCATTTTATTCATAATTTTGATCAAAGAATGTTGACTTTGATAAAGTTTTCTAAAATTTTTGGGAAATTAAATTTATCGATGGTTTCCTTATTTTTGTCTATGATTTCCCTCTTCTTACCATATTCCATGGTAGCCGCTTCAATTATTTTTCCAACAACCAGCTCAGTATTCCTTGGATCAACATAGATAGACTCCTTATCACTGAAAGCATCTACGGCTCCATCCACGTCACTAATAATAATCACGTAGTCCATGTCCCTAGAAAATAGTTTCGCTTCAATCGAAGTATGTGGAAAAGGATCCATAGTAGATGGTATGCAGACCACATCAGTATTTTGCGTCCTAAGTACTGTTTTCCAGATTTCTGGATTGAAATCATCTATGATCATATACCTTGAGGACTCTGCCAAAATAGCCTGAACCTCTTTGAAATAATCGAGTTCACCGGAGTTGTTTGGCATCTGTAAAATCAAATAATGATTTACCAACTTCTTATGTGCTTTTACCCACGCTAGTGCAAGCTCTTTAAAACCTTTTGCAATGGAACAACGACCCCAAGCAAAGATTAACTTTTTATCTTTTCCAATATCTATACCGAACTTTTTCAAATCTTCATTCGTAAATTTTTTATCTAAATAATCTGAATACTTATCAAAACATAAACCATTCTGTAAAAAATCGTTCTTCCCGAAAGACAAGCCGTAGTCGTCAGACAATCTTTCTGCAAACTTTTCGCCCAAAGCAATAACTTTTGAGTTGTTATCCTTTGATACCAAATCGAAACATTTCTGTTCTGCCTTTATGCGATTATTTCTCCATTCTTGATTTCCAAAAGCATGATTTTTACCGGTGCTTAGAGGAAAATAAAAATACTTAGCATTTATATCATTTACCAACTCTTTATATTTAGCAAAAAATAAGAATGGGGTGTCATTTAAGAGAATATAATTATCGTCATTTGGATCCAGAAAGAGATTTAGAGCCGTAACCAAAGAAACACAAGTATAATTCCATTCATCAAAACTTCTCCACATATCCCATTCGCTTTGACCTTTAGTAGTATTGCAAAGCGGTATCATGCGCCCACCAGTTTTGGCAACTAATTTTGAAGCCAGTTCAAAACATTGTTTGTTGAATACTTTAGATTCCTTGTCCACATTCACATATGCAATGCTAACTCTAAGTTTTGAATCATTCAGTAAGCCATCGAGAGAATTTACAATATTTTTGGCGATAGTACCTACACCAGAATAATGCGTGCCAATCCCGTCATATGTTGCTATTACTAGATGTTTTCCCATTATCGGCAAACGATACCACGAAATACAGGAACTAGCAATAATTTTATATCACTCCCATGAGTCACTCTGGGGGTATAATTCAACAGACTTTTCACACGTCTCACACCATAATCAACCCAAATGTGCATGATCATTATAAACCCACAATCGCCATCGGCAATCCTTCTCACTCCCCTTGGCAAATTTTATCGCCGAAAGACCCGTATTTTCCATTGTCACATTTGCTTGAAAAACTTTGAAATTCATTTCTGTTAAAGAAACACCAAGTAGAACTCTGGCAACAAGTGTTCGCAAGAAATATCCATGAGTGACCACAACCATGGTCTTCTCCGGACGATTTTTCAAAAATTCCAAAGCTTGATCGGCTCGTGCAATCAAATCATCAAAGTTTTCACCATCTTCCACTCTCTCACCAGATGTATATAGGCTCCTATCCCAAGCTTGAGATATTTTGCTCGCTTCCATATCGGCATGAGATTTACCATAGAGACTAGACGGTTTAACGCGTTCAACAAATAGATCTGAATACTCAGGAACTTTATGAGTGACTTCGGAAATTGTCAGAGCTGTCTGTTTTGCTCTTGTGAGCGGACTTGAGATCAGAGTATCAAAAGAAATGTTTGCTATTCGTTCTGCAATAAGCTTGGCTTGGTTTTTACCCAATTCTGTCAAAGGTGAAGAAAGCATTTGAAACGACAAGGAAATGTTCGCTTCACTCTGTCCGTGACGTACAAAGTATATTATTTTTTGTGTATTGTCTTTATTCAAAATGATTTGCTGACCGTTTGTGACTCAGTAGGAACTATTATAGCAAATAGTATCAACAAAAAACCTCGTCTCCATAGCTTGCGCTACAGACGACGAGGCCTAACTCATTGTACGTTCTTCACCAGCAACCTGAACATCTCGAGAGCTCGCAGGACGTAATTTTCTACAAAGTCCCAGTCGACGGGATCAAGGATATTACCACTCGGTCGTAACCTTCCCTGTGCATCGATGGAGAGATCAGGAAACTCCCGAGCAAACGGTAGAACTAGATCGACCGACTCAGGCCCAAGCCCACCTGCTCCACCAATCCCAATAAGCGGGAACGCATTACGGATAGCTCGAGCAAATGGGATAAGCCCAACGGCATCCATCCCGATTCCTCGGCCCGCGCTTCTGTCGAGAAGAACCCGACTGATAACCCCTTCATAGTCCCGAAGTCTTTCGACGACAGCGCCCGGTTCATCACCCACCTCTGCGAAGGCTTTGTTACCAATCTGAAGGATGACTTCAAGATTCTTGCGAGACGCATGAACCGCGTTTGCAACTTCTCCCGGATCTGGCCAGGTCATGTCCAATTGCAAAGCATCTATACCCATGCCTCCATATTGGATAGCGTGGTACAAAGATTGCCAAAGGTTTGGATTGCCTTTGTAGTCCGCATAATGCAGACAATTGAAGGTCTCGTTAGAAGCAAAAATGCTTGCAATCGTTACCCTCGGCGGAAAGACTTTCGAGAACTGAGTCTCGATGCCATGAAGCGTTTTGTAGCTCATCATGACGCCGACATGAAGCTTCCGATTTGATCCTCGCTGGCTATGCTTCTTGAACACCTCCAGCATCCTCTTTACCTGATCATAGGTCGTAAAATCGGTGATTCCGATGTAAGGAACACTCATAATTACACTCCTTTCTTGTTTTTACTCTAAAATTGATATTAAAATACTTTTATAAAAAGGTCAAGTACTGACTGCCAATGAGCCGATGAGTGTGATGGTTGCATCAGACAATATCCCGCGAAGAAGTTTCATATACGACTCTGCCTTCTCCATAATCTCCGGTGATGGGTCGATAATATGAACCACCTCCTCTGCATGCATGGATTTCTCTTGATTATTCATGAGCTAAGTATAACAAAATAGATTTGGAGGCGCATACCGGCATGTTTTTCTTAAGAGACTTACAAAAGTTTACTTTTAATATAATCTCTTAGTCCCTTATCAACTATATATACATACGTTCCTCTTATGCCGCGTGTTAAAAGAGTTTTATAAATGTTAATTATGTATCTTTCTAATTCCTTTGGATCGTCGATGGAGCGCTTACCATTTATATCTTTATATTTCTCTTTATCAATTATCAGCTTTTTACTTATAGGATCATAGGACAATTCTGGTCCAATAATTACGCCTGTATAATTTAAATCATAACCTTGAATCGTATGTATACATCCAACTTCATCTATGGCATTGGGTGAATTAACCCAATCACTATTTGTACTATTCCAAGTAAGTTTCAGGCCATCAATTTCTATATCAAAGGAATCACTATTTGTTTTTGTTTTCCACTCCCACGCATATCCAGCAACCACCCTACATAATCTATATTGCCTATCTTTCTCCTTGATTTCAGATATCATTCCTTGTATGTCATCAAAAATATTGAAATCATAATTTTCAAATGTATTTTTTATTGGTATTCTTAAATTTAAAATATCATCGATAAATTGAATATATTCCTCGCCACCCAATACCCTTTTTTGAGATGTTAGATGATACTGCCTAGCGTTAATATCAGTAAAGGCGTTTGGTTTAATATCTGAAGGTTTAACACTTTGATCTTTATCGTAAAAAAAAATTTGATAACGTGAAGACTTCATAATCCAATCTAATTCATTTCCAGTATTGTCCAGGCCAAGACTTTTATTCGCATCATCAAACGACTTGAAGTTTGTAATATTAGTCCTCTGTCTTAAGCGATGAGATTCATCAACAATTAATACATCATAATTACATCCAATAACATCTGTAGGACCAATAACCATATCTGACCTCAATCCTGGAACCATCCTAAATACTTTTTGTAAGGAGCCTCTGAGCGAGGTCATTGGAACAACAAGCCCAACTTTTAGATTTGAAAGCTTTTCAATTTCTTTTAATCGTTTGACAAGGTGTGTAGCTAATATGGTCTTACCGGTACCTGGTCCGCCGTTTACTATAAATGTACCAGATGAGTTTGTACTTATTCGCTCCAAGATTCTTTCACCAACATCATTTTGATCTTCACTTAGGGCTTTGTATGGCGAAAATTTAAAAAGATTTGTATTTCGAATATCAACAAGCTCATTTTTGACTAACTCCATTGATTTCAACTCATCCCATAACAAATCAAATTTCGCCCTATATTTTTGCTTATCAAAATAGTTATGATCAAC
>CAIQCA010000133.1 GCA_903870235.1 uncultured bacterium | reverse complement strand
TACGATGTACAACTCCGTGGTAAGATCAAGAAATTGGGTTATTTGAAGAGAGATGCTCGTGCTAAGGAGCGCAGAAAGTTCGGTTTGAAAAAGGCTCGCAAATCTCCTCAGTGGAGTAAACGTTAATCCCGTTAATCCTCACTTTATATCATTACGAAAAGGCCCCGAAAGGGGCTTTTTCAGTTTAATTATTTTTTACCCTTGCTCAATGACTTATGTATGCTAATGTGTTTCTAGAGGAGAACATATGCCCAAAAATGCTAAGTTTATCACCAAGAAAAGTATTGGACTTTTGCCATTGATGACTACGTATCGAGACATGCTTAAAAGTATGTTTCCTGGAAAAATGGTTGTCTTCTGTGCGGAAGACTTGCGAATCATCGCAGTTTCCAGCTCACTGCAGAATATCCGCGGTGCACTTAAGCAGGCTCAGAAAGACAATAAATCTGAAACAATCGTCATTGCCGGTGTTCCACATGACTTCATAAGACCAACTACAGACGAAATCACTCAGGCACAAATCCGTCTCGCTTACCTTATGGAGCCAAGCCCGAAAATGATCAAAAATCTGAATCTTCGGAAGTAGCATTCCATCGCAAAATTTGATAGCCGGCGCCACTCACCATGAGGGCGCTTTTTTATGACAAACAAAAAAGCTTGCAACGTATTGCTACGTTACAAGCCATGAATTTACTACGAACTAATTTGATAGGAGATCAACCGCGTGCCGTAAGTTTTTCCGAGCTGACTTCTGGTACTTATTTCGGAAGAACTTAGTCAGGTAGAGCGGCCGATGTTTCAGGAAACCGCTGAGGATCTTGGCTCGGCCAGCCCGGAATTTATCTTCCGGAACGAAGCAGTATTCTTTACGGATACCAACACCAACAGCTTCGAATTCCTTCAGGGATTTACCGAAGTTTGCCAGATCCAGATCGACGATGAGTTTTCCTAACTCGGTCTCCGGCCGGACAACATGTTTGGTGTCCATGATCAAGTCAAACACTACATCACCAAACGATCGGCGGTCTTCCATTGGTCCGGGTTTAGGCAACCCGAGTCGTTCCGCAGCCGCCTTAGCAAGCATAGCGCTGCGTTCTTCGTTATTACCAAGGAGTGGATCATAGACGGCGTCGTGGAACCATGTAGCAAAAGCCACATATTCCCAAGATCCGGTTTCTGTCGGCCTGGCGGCCTCTAGATCATCCAACATGGTAACCACGTGGCTAAGGGTGTGATAACCACGATGCACCTCAGAGTAGCGTGTGACGAGGTCAGTGAAGAACTTCTCAGATTCCTTGGGATTACCGAGGGCTGACATGAGTGCTGACCAATGTGTTCGCGCTTTACCAAGGATGTATTTCTCCTTGAGTTTGACCACCACAGAAGCTGGTGCCAAACGTGCAACCTGTGTCTCCCAGTCCGGATCAGTTCCGACATGACCCCTGACTAGACTTGAACTGACATACATCAGACTTGGTAGACATGGTACTAAGATAGTCTCGATGTCTGGGCAGATCTGACGGTTTTCTTCAGCTAAAGTGAACTCGGAGTCGAGATCAGAAGCATTCCGTAAACCCCGGATAACAACATCCGCACCGAGCGATTTGGCAAACTTCACCACGTATTGACCGACACAAGCGTCAACCGTTACGTTGGGGAGGTGAGCCAGGGCCGCTTTTGCCATAGACACACGCTCTTCGTGATTGAAGAAGTAATGTTTACGTGGATCTACTGCTACAACCACTGTAAGCTTGTCGTAACGTTTTGCCATCCGTGTAGCCACATTGATATGACCATTGGTGATAGGATCCAGACTTGCGGCGTATACAGCTTTACGTTTTTTTGAACTCATTTTGACAACCTTTCTGTTTTTTGTTGTTTCAGATCTTCATAGAGAGCATTCACTCTCTGTGTCAATTCTTCCATAGAACAATCCGTGCGAATCACAAACTGAGCTTGGCGTTCTTTTTCTGCCGAGGGTATTTGTTTACTGAGCCGCGCTTGTAAGTCAACCTCGTTCATTTTGCGGTTTTCGCGCAAACGCCTTAGTTGTTCTTCTTGTCCACAAGCGACTACAATCACCGCGTCAAATCTACCTGCACTTCCTATTTCGTATATCAAAGCTGATTCTACGATCAAGATCTTGTTATTTTCGGAGACAGCCACTTTCTCTTCCACAACCGACCATACCATAGGATGGATCAGTTTTTCGAAAGAGTCTTTTTTGGCCGTATTACCGAAAATAACTTTGGCAATTGTGCCGAAATCAACCTTGCCACCAGGGAATACATCGACACCCAGAAGCTGATTGATTTGGTCCTTGTATAAACCACTCTTGATGATGTCTTTGGCGACTAAGTCGCAATCGACAACACTGACATCATAGTACTGCGCCAATAGGCGAGCGACCGTGCTTTTGCCGCAACCGATATTACCAGTCAAACCAAAGGCATTCATGTTTTCCTTTCTTTTCAAGTATAACTTCTAATCCCAATCTACTCTTTTGACAAAATTAGTCAAATAGGTTCGATTATAGAGTATAATCAAACCCCGTGATAGCTAATTAGTAATTGTTATGTAGTTTTCCTTCACGATCCGTGTCTTTGGAAAAATAACGCACATATGGAGTCTTGAAGAAAAGGCCATATATATCTGAGTCATCGAAATGCATAGTTATATTGTGGGCCTCGCAATAAAGTCCCTTTGTCCTGTCCCAAATACTCGGATCGAGGTGAGCGTTGCCTTTCTTGTCCCACTTTATTCCAGTTCCTTGCGCAACATGATGATCGACGATTGAGAAAAAATGAGTGAAGGGAATACCTAAACGTTTCAATGTGTGCTGTTCTTTTTTCCAGGTTCCACCGGTAATAATATGTATCTCCCAACCTTGGCGAATAAGGTCTTTCAAAAGGATACTAAAAGATTTGCTCTTAGCATCAAGTACACCATGCAAGTCAAAACCAAGCTTCTTTTTGATCTTGGAATTGGCGTAGCCCGGACGAATGTACTGGGCCTGAAGTTTTGTCGATGATTTTTTCATTACTATAAAAAATACTACAAAAATCGTTTTTAGGCAAACAAAAAACCCGC
>CAIQCA010000132.1 GCA_903870235.1 uncultured bacterium | reverse complement strand
GGTTATACCAAAAAAACCGATCAGAACAGCAGATGACTTTATTGATGAAGCTGTAATAATTCAAAGAGTAGGTAAAAAGGTCGATAAATCTAAAAAAGGTAGGCCAAAAGGACCTTTAAAAGTCCAATTTCCTGCAAGGGTTACTGTTGAATTACTCGAAGCAATACGAAGAAATTCGAATGGTAATGTTTCATATTTTACAGAGCATGTATTTCGAGAATATTTTTCTCGAAACAACATAAGTATTGATGATATATGATGAATATTAATGATTGCAAATGACAACAAATGTTATTATTTAATACTTATTGATAACAAATAATACTATATTATATCTTAATATGTTTTTACGATGATTTGCTTTGAACAATTATATCTAGAGTGCAAAATTCCCGAGAAGAACAGGAATGCCTTTTATCGTCTTATGGCGGGCAAGGATCTGTTTGGCCACAAGTTGATTCGGAGTTGGGGCCGGATTGGTACAAAGGAGAAGATACGATTGCAAGAAAGGTTCCCAAGCCAGGAAGAAATGACAAAGACATACAGGCGAATCTTATCCATAAGGTTGTCTCATGGATATATCGTAAAGCAAGGCAAGGAGATAGGGCAGGGGAGTGCGAAAAATCAAGAGATTTTGGATTTAAAAAAGGAAATATTGATGAGCAACAGACTCAAGGTGAAGGGATCAACTAAAAGGAAAACACAGATATTCCGGGAAATCAGCTGGCTACCTAAACTCGCACAGGCATTGGATACATACGCGGAAAATAGCAAGAATCAAATTTCAGCTCTTGAGAAAGGGTTGGACCAACAATTCCTTTTAGACGAGTATGTTCTTGAACGCACAATCGAAGCATATGGTAAAGCCTTGGAGTCATATTCTCTGTATAACGAACAGCTTAATCAGTGGATGAGTTTGAACCTTAGCCAGGATCAACTTGGAGAGGTTCAAAGGTTGATCGATGTGAACGAAATCGTTCGAGCAAGGAATGAGAGGATTATTGATCTTTGCAATCAGATCAAACATGGGCCGACTAATAGAATCATGGAGGAAGATGACGTCCAAGTCGCTCTTGATGCTTTTGCTGGGAAGATAAAATTTCAAAATCCCGGTTCAATTGATGATCGGTTCGATATGGCTATGGAGATTGATAAATTTGTCGACCCCATTCTCGCCGGTGGAGGTGGCGATGAAGACATAGTAAATCATCCTGAAATGGCACACCGTGCGATGCAGTTCCAGAGCATAATTGGATGTGCTCAACTAGGAGAAATGGACAGTTTGGCACAGACGTTTCCTGGATTTCTCCGCTTTGCAAATCTTCTTGAAAATATGTTGGAGCTCTTCCAACAATTCAAAGGGCTGCAGAGATGAAACTTTTCAGGAGTTTTGAAATGGTTCTTGTTAACGATATGATGATTGTTCTGTTGGATGACGGGTACCGATTCTTCATCTGATAATTCTCTCCCGACAACGATGGAGACGTCTCCACATTTCAGAATCGACGGCAGAACGGTTTCTCGACTGATAAGCTTCAGGAAGCAGCCACTGATGAATGAAGATAAGATATTATGGCGAAAGGCTGCGTCTGTTATGTTAATCCCACAGAAGTCAGTCCAATTGTGGCGACTCTTGGATTTCGAAAAACGAAATTAGGGACTGATCATGTTGAAGGGTAGGGGAGGGAGGAAGTAGCCCGATTTTAAACGTTCCATGTCTATCAATAGACCTAGGCCTATTGATAGCCTTGGCGGCCATCGCGAAGCACCACAAAAAGGCTCTCAATAGAGTGGTTTTTGAACAATGATAGTGTGCTATCGTAAAGTCTAAGACCCTATTGATAGGAAAATGGCACTTTATGCTATTTTGCTATATTCTTGTTGTATATAGCAATGGGACGCCTCTGGGAAAGAGTTATGAGCGCCGTAATGCTATATACATATGCTGTATACCTTGCCTTGCTATATATACCTCCTATATACTGTTAAATGTCATTGCCTGCTGTATACACTTGCTCTATATTGCCTCTTGCTGTATACTACTAATATATAGTTCTCAAAGGAGGTAGCAAAATGGCTTTAGGATCAGTGTTTGAAAATAATAGAACGCAATCGGTACGGCTCCCTGTAGGGACACGTTTTCCAGAAGGTGTGAAAAAGGTTGTTGTGCGTGTTGTTGGTTTGGATCGCATTCTCTCGCCAGCTGGCAATACGTGGGACAGCTTTTTTTTAAGTCAGGATAGTGTCAGTGATGATTTCATGACTGAACGTGCATCCCAAGATCAATCAGAAAGAGAGCATTTGTGATGCTAAAATATATGTTGGATACAAATATTGTCATCTATGTGATAAAACGCCGTCCAGTTGAACTTTTAGAGGTTTTCAATCGCCATGCTGGGCAGATGTGTATCAGTTCCATCACATTGGCTGAACTTCTGCACGGTGTTGAAAAAAGCTCGACGCCAGATCGTAATCTACTAAGGGTTGAAGATTTTCTTTCCAGGTTAGAGATTTTGCAATATGGGACAAAAGCTGCATCTCATTATGGCGAAATCAGAGCAGACCTTGAGAGGAAAGGCACACCCATCGGCGTTAATGACCTGCATATTGCCGGACATGCACGAAGTGAAGGTTTAACGCTGGTATCAAATAATACCAGAGAATTTGAAAGGGTTGAGGCTTTACGTTTGGTTAATTGGATATAAAACGAATTAACGAGGAAAAATGATAATCGGATATGCCAGGACATCAACCGTCGATCAGATCGCCGGATTTGAAGCGCAGATCAGAGAACTCGAAGTGGCTAATTGTAAAAAAATCTTTCAGGAGCAAGTTTCGTCGGTTGCCGTCCGAGTCCAGCTCCAAGCCGCTTTGGAATTTGCGCGGGAGGGTGACGTGCTTGTAGTGACCAAGCTCGACCGTCTGGCCCGGTCGGTCCCCGACCTTATGGATATCATTCGGACCCTGGATGAAAAGTTAGTCGGCTTGCGGATTCTAAATCTTGGCATGGACACACAGACGCCGACCGGCAAGCTCATGCTGACCGTCCTGGGCGGCATTGCTCAATTCGAGCGTGAGATGATGCTGGAACGTCAGAGAGAAGGTATAGCCAAAGCCAAGGCAGACGGGAAATACAAA
This sequence comes from uncultured bacterium, assembly GCA_903870235.1. GTDB lineage: Bacteria > Patescibacteriota > Minisyncoccia > Phycocordibacterales > PALSA-1337 > C7867-002. The sequence continues at coordinate 401 of CAIQCA010000132.1, read as the reverse complement.
GGCAGGAAACCATTGTCGGCGGATCTGCGACAACAGGTAGTAACATTGGTTACGGATGGCTTTCCGAAAACACACATTGCCCGTCAATTGAACATCGGGGAGGCAACGGTGCATCGGATACTTTCAGAGAAGAGAAACGATCCTGTTACCGACATAACCAATAGTGTGAATTAGACCGGCCTGCCAGATACTGCTGGCGGCATGCAGTCAGGAAAAGCGGCCCGGTGCAGCGTAGGAGAATATCAATGTTTGAAGGAGCGGGCTGTATGTAATATTACTCAGGATAAGGTCAGGTTGACCATCCTATCATGATCTTAGGATTGCCAGTGAACATCTTCTTCTGTGATGCTTCCCGTGCAGTTCTAAGATCGTCAGTAGTAATATCAAAATCATGGACAAAG
>CAIQCA010000131.1 GCA_903870235.1 uncultured bacterium | reverse complement strand
CTGCCGATTTATTAAACTCATCATCGGTAATCAAATGAATTTTATCAAGCGTTCTTCTTTGAGCCGACTCATAGTGCTGCCTACTCCTATTATAAACACTGACAGCTTCACCTATGTATGCCTCTTTAGTATTTTGAATCAAGTATACCGCTGGCCAATTTCTACCAAAATGGTAACGTCTAATATCTTCAAATGCAGCTCTACTAAATTCAAACGTCTTAATCTTTGCTTTCATTATTTTAGTTTGTCGTACTTGGTATGTCTACCCTTTGCTTTCTCTATGGGATATTTAGCCTCATTTTTTTCAATCTTTTTCTCCAGCGCTTTTAGTACATCTATATCCAAATCATTTCCTATTAGTAGAATCCAATAAAGTGTGTCGGCAAGTTCGTCGCCAATATCTTCTTTATTAGTCTTCAAATATTCTTCTATTTCAACAGGATTCTTCCACTGAAAATGCTCCATGACCTCAGCCGCTTCCAAAACCAGAGATAGTGCTAAATCCTTTGGATTATGGAATTGTTTCCAGTCGCGCGCATCTCTAAAGGCAATGATCCTCTTTGTTAAATCATCAATATTATTCATGTTGTCATTATAGAACAATTTAAATAAATTGCTACAAAAACTCAACTTGCTGAACGGCTCGGTCTGGTACCACCATGAGCGAGACCATGTAAGCATATTGTAACACTTTCCCTATTCAAATTCTGACGCACCCCGGTCAGCAAAATACTACAAATGCAACACGATGGAATATGTGGATTTCGAGCTAATTTGACATATCTATATAACTATGATACCATAACACGGTAGTAGAATTTTGACATAAACCAACAAAAAGAAAACCTGAAAGGAAGAATCAAATGGCAAACATACTCATCGTCGGCTTTTCAAAGACTGAGGCCGAGAAGTTGCGGAATCTTATTGACTCCATCATGAAACACCTGGGCAAGGAGGATGATTCAGCAACGGTCATTGTGAATGACGAAACCAGGTGGTGCGGAAACAAGAAACCTGCTCCATATCTGGTCGTCCAGCATAGCAAGGCTGACCAGGCAGAAACGATCGGCATAGCTCTTCATTCTGCCCTCAATCTCGACACCCAAATCGAGGTCACACACAAGTACTTAGCAAGCGTTAACTAAACGCCCTAAGCGCAGAAACAACGTTCACCATGAAAGGAGAACAAAAATGCCGAATATCTGTATAGTAGGCGTGAACACGAGACACGAAGCCGACGGTCACGCGCAGTACATATCGTCGGTCATGCGTGGTATGAGACTTGGATCCGATGCTATCGTGACCTTCATCGAGGCCAAGACGATGACGTGTGACACAGGTATTACCGCGCCATACATCATCGTGAGAGACAGCAATGCCTCTCAAGCAGTGGAAATCGCCAAGAAGTTGAATGTTGGGCTCAAGATCGATGTTGAGATTGAAGTCCTCAGAGGCTTCCTCCCCGCACCGAAATAACAACCCGCTCAAACAAAGAGATCCGTCTCTGCGTTTCGAGCGGATTTCTTTATGTATATAAAATGACCCCTCTCGGTCCATCGATACTAAAATAATTTGGCTGGCCGACTCGTGCTTCGACCATTGTTGGTGAAGCCCAAATTGGCAGAATTAAGTAGTTTTATGATACCACATCGACGCGACTTAAGTGCATCAATTCTTCGAAAGTTCTGAGACAGTCTGGTAGATAGCTGACGACTTCTAAAGTACCTACTTCCGATGGTTTTATCCATTTGTACGCCTCATGATCTTCAGGATTAAGAACAATATTTTTGTTGGAGGTGATGGCATGGAATACCAATGTAATAAACTGCTTATTCTTTTTGATATCAATATTTGATTTTTGAAAGAAAAGCTCGGGGTCTGAAATGTCTAGTCCGGTTTCCTCCTTTACCTCCCTGATTGCCCCAACGACCAGATTTTCTCCGTCCTCCAATGTCCCACCTGGTATATCCCAAGAACCAGGCAGAATGTCGTCATTTTTAGATCTTTGAATAATAAGTATCTCTCCACGATCATTTAATATAAGCGTATGGACAATGATTCCTTTTGGCATAAATAATGATTTACCTATTAAAATTTCCTTCTATATAACAAAAGAAATGCGAATACTACATTTGTAAATACAAGTGTTGCTAAATAAAACACGTTCGTGAATGAATACACGGACAAAGCCAATATTGCAAAACTACTTGCTAGTGCGCTTATGAAATAATTAGATACTGTTTCAGAGTAAGGTTCCTTGAAACCCTTTCTATATGTTGGCACAAAAGCAATAAAATCAATTATCGATATTAGTAAAATTGCGTGCAATGGGTCTTTTGTTAAAATCCAAATTAAAATAGTAAAAATGGCCAAGAAAAGACAAATCGTATCAAGTCTAGTTATGTTTTTTGTACCATACTTAAATGAAAGAGAGAAAATATAAAAACAAAAAATAGACCCCACCGATAACTCAACAGCTCCATATCCGCCGCCTTTGATAACAATTGCGACCGCTCCGATTATTTGTAACAAACCCCACAAAAACCAAGAATACATATGAGGTGTTGTCTTTTTCTTGAATATATCTCGTATATAAGGAATAAAACAATAAATTGCAAATATTCCAGCCACTAGTCCCAATAAAAGTTTTACTGCCATTTTGGTGTTTAAAATTAACTGCGACACATCACAAGCTACTTGTCAAGTGCTGCGGGACTTGGATTCGAACCAAGATAACAAGCTTCAAAGGCTCGTGTCCTACCATTAGACGATCCCGCAAT
>CAIQCA010000130.1 GCA_903870235.1 uncultured bacterium | reverse complement strand
CTGTGAAATACCAGACCGAACTTTTGGCATCATCAAATCCGGGACAAATTTAATACCTATATCGAAACAACTCATAGAATTGAATAAACTCATACCCGTTACGGCACATTTATTTATCCACTTTCTTCCAGTACCCTGAAACAGTCTGACAGCTAGTGATACAAACGGATTCAAAGTAGTGACCTGAGGGATAGTATCTGGAAACTTATCCATAATGGCTTGATAGTCACAAGTAGGTACCGCTGTACAAAGATACTTAGCTGGTTTACCACCTGTACCAACAGTTCCCTCATTACCATCTTTATCATAAGCCAATACTTTGAAACAATATCTCTGATTGGGGGGAACAGAAGTGGCAGTAAACGTAAAAGAAGGAGATCCATCATCTTTTATATTATTCCCATCAATAGGACCCGGTACCCAGACAATATCTTTTGAAAGAATTGGTGGAAGAACTTGTACACTCTTACCATCAGCATTATATGTGATGGGGTTACTATTCCCGAAAACATATTGGCCTATGAAGATGGCGTAATGATCGATGCCTGAGCCACCATTATCTATAGCTTTATTCCAAGTTATTGTAATTGTTGATGGAGCATTTAATGCACTTGTTGTTATGGTTTTAACATCTGGGTTTATAGGTCCCAGTGTATCTTCTGGAGAAATAGGATCAGAATAGTCGGAATATATAGTCTCAGTACCATTACCACTATCATAAACTATATACGCCCGCACTCTATAATAATATTTAACTTGTGGATTTACTGGGGTATTTATATATTTATATACTCCATGAGCAATTGAGGCGATCTTAGACCAAGCAACACTGTCTAGAGAACGTTCAAGGGCAACGCTTGCTGTTTTATTGGAATTATCTTGCCAAGAAATAGTAATCTTTTGTTTTACAGAACCATCATCGTTAGTATAAACCGCTACAACATTACTCGGCGCAGGAACAGGATTGACGACCATAATATTGATAGTCTTTGTAACGGAAGTACCTCCAGGACCTGTACAAGTTATAGAAAATGGATATTTCTTTACATCTGTTAATGGTCCGGTTGAATCGGCGCTACCTGAAACAGAAGCTCCACTTACTCCGGTGACGGGATCCTTACAAGACGTAGCATCTGTAGACGACCAAGATATGAGAGCGGATTCACCCTTTGTAACTACAACGTGATCAGCACTGATCGTGGCGGTTGGAACTGGCTGAGTTACAACTGGTGGTGCTATGGCCTGTGATGGAAGTAACTTACTCACATTACTAAGTAATCCTAATGTGTCATTGGTTCCATTACCAGATCCCTGGAGTCTCCAAGTTATAGTGTGTTGTCCGGCTGGGATGGTATATGAAACCGGAGTTAAGCTGTAGCTAGTATTAACTGTATCAGAATTCAAAAATAAGGCCTTAGTATTATCTATATAGAATCCCAGACCAGCATTAACCGAGCAACAATCAGCATTACTAAAAGGACCAGTACCAAGAACTGAGTAACTATTGGTAAGAGCCCAACTAAATGTTAGCTGCTGGGCGGCAGTTGAATAGGTGGTGGTCGAAAAATCAATAGTCTTATTGGCAGCCCCAGCCGGTATGGTAGCGTATAATGAAGTGATCGATAGCGAGTTTACTTGACGATATACTGGACTTATAGAACCATAGGCTCCATAGCCATACATATACCACAAAATATTATTCTGCCCTGTCTGCCATACAGTCGATGCCGGAAGAGAAACCGAGCATTTATAACTATTATTTACATACACAAGGGTGTCATTTGTCGGGCAGGTATAAGATATCATCGCCTGGTATGTATCTGTTGGCCAAGATGCCACGTGGCATGTATGAGACGAGAATTCGGGGTTACCATCCCAAGGATTACAATAATAGTGAGGCGTTGCATCTATTATTGCAGGAGAAGTTGCAGCATGAGCCACAGGTATGCCGATAAAGACAATAGCAAACATGGCAGCAATCAAAATACTACAAGCCGTAACTGGTAATAAGTTATAGTGTTTATTTTTCACTTTCTTTTAAAAGATTAGGAGGACAAATAATAATACCCTAAGTATAACATCACCCATACCGAAAGACCAGAAATCCTAATAGCTCACAAATAATGTTAGTGAGATAACATCGTATAGCTCATAATACCTGTTAGTGTAGTCGATTATGACTATGAAAACTAAGAAGGAGCTATTTGGTATTGAATTAGCAACGTATTTGATGGCTTCCAAAGAAGAAAAAGGTGAGATTCTAGACTCTCTAAGCAGACAAACTGGCATGTGGAGAGAGTCCATCATGCGCAGGTTTAGGAAGTTGCAATTGGAGTCCGTATATACCGAAAAGAAGAAAGCTGGAAGATCTGTCTACTATACCCATGACGTATATGCTGCACTTCTCGAAATATGGAAAGCGGCCAATTCATGCTGTGGTGAATTACTGCACCCTGTCATCTGTGAATACGTCACCATCCTGAAGAGAGATAAAATGTGGCATCACAACGATGAAGTAACTGGAAAACTTCTAGCCATGAGTACGGCTACAGTCAAAAGAAGAGTTAGCGGTTGGGTCTGTGAAAGTGGGCGTAAAGGCATATCAACGACGACGCCATCAGCCATCAAAGAACGTATACCGATATTTCAAGGTTCATGGCACAATGTCTCTGTTGGCATGGGTCAAATCGATACTGTAGCTCATTGTGGAGGCTCTCTAGCTGGTGATTTCATGTACAGCTGTGGCTACGTCGATGTTTCTTCGGGATGGCTTGGGTATACAGTCCAATGGAACAAAGGCATGGAAGTGACCAAAGAAAGTCTATGCCACATACAGTCATTGATACCTTTCACTCTCAAGCATGTTCACCCTGACTGTGGATCAGAGTTTCTAAACGCCACCGTAATGTCATGGTGTGACAACGAAAAGATTGACGTATCTCGGTCAAGAAGCTACCAGAAGAATGACAATGGATATATTGAACAAAGAAATTGGCACATTGCTAGACGATGGCTTGGCTATGACAGACTATGTCACGTCGAATTACTTCCAAAAATCATCAAATACTATGACCTTGTTTGTATGTATCACAATCATTTGATTGCACAGAGATTGTGTATTGGTACCAAACAACTACCAAACGGAAAACACAGAAAAGTCTACGAAAAAACTGGCATGACACCATATTCAAGGTTACTTGCTAATCCCGACGTTGCAGAAGATGTCAAAAACAAAATACGAGCAGACCATGCAAAACTAAATCCCAAGACTCTTAACGAGAAACTTACAAAGATGAAATGTGATATATTACAAACTAATCGGCACATGACAGAGAGGAGCTAGCTTACTAACAATTACTTATGAGCTATTAAGAAATACAATGTGACAACGAGTTTAGTTTTATCATTACTGTCCTTGACTTTGTACTATACTTCATGGTACAATATAAGTAGAGAAGTAAGTAAATCAACCCAAAGGGAGACAGAGCTTAAATGCAAAATATAATGAGTCGTATCCTATGTTTTACAGCATTGTCGATATTGTTAGTCGGCTGTGAAGTAAAACAACAGGCAGTTGATCATCGCCATGCACCCGGACAGCCGGAACCACCCCAACAACCTGCGTTGGTCCAACCGGACACACTCATCCCGAACTACTATGTCTGGGATGGGCATGAATACATTGGTTGGGTTGGCGACAAACAATACATCTTCCAAGAACGCAGCGACAAATATATGTATTGGCGATTGGGAGGATGGCGCGGAAACGAATGGGTGGCTTGTGACCAGACTGTCCTGGAAAGATTCCAGACGTGGGCCAAGAATCATCCACAGTGGCGCGAGGACTCCATAAACTACGGAGTCCACATCACTTACCGAAAGTGACAAAAAATTCGGAGACACTAAATCGGCGCAACCAAGCAGGGGGCGCCGATTTTTTATGGAAAAATTTGTATTTATATATAATCCTCACTTATTTACCTCTCCACCCAAAAAACATTCAGGCTTTCTCGTGAATCATAGTGCGGGTAGGGAGAATCGCCCGCACCTCTCGCCCGACCAGTCGGGCTCGGGTTGGGCACCAGCTCGCGGCTCGACGTGCTCGTCTCGCTCACTCCGCTGTTCGATTCTACCCACCTCGTCTCTATGATGCTTCGCGCGGACGCCGTCTAGGCGTCCTTGCGAATCATAGTGCGGGTAGGGAGAATCGAACTCCCGTCTCAGCCTTGGGAAGGCCGCATTCTACCACTAAACCATACCCGCATTGTTTTATTGAACACAAAAACTTACCCCGTAAACTAAAACCCGAACCACCCTATAAAACTCTCCCACCAGCCTTTTTCCGGCACTGCCACAACATTTGACGTACTCGCCTGATCATTATTAACAATCACGGCCACTGACTCTCCATCTTTTACGGCACGATATTTCACACGCAGTTCTGATTCTATACCGTCTGGCGTAGACAGATTATCGACTTTGGCCGATAGGCTTTGTTGCTCTAACCTCAGTTTATCGGCTTCTTCTTCAGTCTGTGATAATTTATTGGATATCAAATCCGCAGATCTATGCACATTCCAAGCAGACCTAGCCAAGAAGAAAAGTAGAGCCAATGCAATTATTGTGATAAATGGATTATGCATCAATTTCCACCAAAATTTATGGTTGCCGTTTTGCATATATCACAGTATACTAGATTCGCTATGTTATTTCACGAAAAAACAAAAAAAGCCGTAGGGATAGGATTCATCGTAGTTGCTATATTGGTAATAGTCAGCATGATCCTACTTTCCTTCCCTGTCTGGAAGGTCTAGTCTCCACTCCGTATCATCTTTACAAAAACTTCTTGAGGGATGATAACTTTTCCGTGCTCCTTTAGGCGCTTGCGACCTTCTTTTTGTTTCTCACGAAGCTTCATCTTTCTTGTAATGTCACCCCCAGACAATGTTCCAGCTGCATCTTTCTTCACACCAGAAAGGGTGCGCGATGAAAGAATGCGACCAAATGCACAAGCCTGGACTTTATACGTAAACAATTCTCTCGGTAAGATCTTGTGGAGTCTCTCAACTGTATCTTCAGCATCCTCAGTAACTCGACGACGCGATACTACGCGTGTAAAAGCGGCAATCGGTTCATCTGCAACTAGAACGTCCATACGCACCACATCAGCTTTGCGACTGCTGACAATATCGTACGAAATCGAAGCGTAACCAGAAGAGACACTTTTTACTTCATCAAAGAAGTTACGCATGAGCTCGCGCAGTGGCATATGCAAAACGAGGATAGTGCGATTGTCACCAAAATTTTCTGTAGCCATGACTTCTCCCTCATGATCATAAAGCAGCTTCATCAATCCTCCGATATATCCAGGTGGAGTGATAATCTTCATAGCCACTATCGGTTCAAATATTTCAGCGATGTCGTTATCATCCGGGAAAAGTGCTGGTGAATAGACTTTAGATTTTTTACCATTCTTCAAAGTCACTTCGTAAGTAATAGTCGGCATCGTCACTACAAGCTCCAGATTGAATTCTCGGCGCAGACGTTCGGTTACGATTTCAAGATGCAACATACCCAAAAATCCGCATCTATAACCTTTGCCGAGAGTTCCAGAAGATTCTTCTTCATAAGTAAATGAGGAGTCGGAAAGTTTTAGACGACCAAGAGCTTGTTTCAAAAGAGGTAAGTCATCTTGGCTCTCGGGATATATCGAAGCCCAAACAACTGGCCGTGGATTGGCATAGCCTGGCAATGGTGGCTCAGTATCTTTCGTTGATGCAATAGTGTCACCAACTGACGCAACACCCGGCTCCTTGATACCGGTCACAATATAACCAATCTCACCAGCACCAAGTGATTCAGTTGGTGTTTCTTCTGGAGTAAATATACCAACATCAATAGCTTCAAATTCTCTCTCAGCAATCTTGAAAACTAGTTTGCCACGCTTCTTCACCGAACCATTGAATACCCTGACATAAACTATGACACCAGTATGATTGGAATATTGAAAATCGAAAATGAGAGCACGGAAGTGACCTTCGCGTTCAGCGGCGCGAGCCACTTCGTTGTTAGTCGGGCCAGATTCTATAGATGGTGGTGGCACACGTTTGATAACTTCGTCGAGCAAGTGAGCTACACCATCACCAGTTCTACCAGAAACTTTTATAACATCCGACTCTTCACATTCAAGAAGCTGGCTAACTTCCTTAACCACTTCATCGACACGAGCAAGTTGTGAATCAATCTTACTTACAACCGGAATTATAACCAGTCCTGCTTCACGTGCCATGTTGAGTGTAGTAAGCGTCTGTGCCTGCACACCTTGCGTAGCGTCGACAAGAAGAATCGATCCCTCTACCGCGCGCAAAGATCTGGAAACTTCATATGAAAAATCTATGTGACCAGGTGTGTCGATGAGATTGAGAGTGTAGTTCCCGTCACCGGCCTGCGCTCCAGTGGCCGAATCATCGCCGCCGGCGATTTGCCACTTCATACGAACCGGCTGCATCTTTATAGTAATGCCACGTTCACGCTCAAGTTCCATAGAATCCAAAACCTGATCCTGCATCTTGCGCTTTTCAATAGTGCCAGTGATCTCTAGCATACGATCAGCCAAAGTCGACTTTCCGTGGTCGATATGGGCGATGATTGAAAAATTACGTATGTGTTTGAGGTCCATTTGATTTGATCTAGGTGTTTGAATGAATGGTCGGCCAAATAGCCTCCAAAAGCCCTTGAAATATAGCATTTTGGAGCGGTTTTACAACCTCTCCACCTCCGCTGGCGGAACTTTCACTTTCCAAATCTTCTGGTGCAAAGTGCGCCAGACTTCTTGTAATTCATTATTTCTAAGAAGAATAAGTACACAGACACCAACAATAAGTCCTAGTATGCCTGAACAAAAGCCTTGCATAAATATTCCCCAAACCTTTTCCTGCGGAAATACCAAAGCGAATATTTTCAGGCCCATGAAGGCAATAACACCAGAAATGATCGAGGCTGAGAGACTATGAAAAAGTGTCTCCAACACAGGTTTACTGAAACCTTTGTAAGACTTTTCGAAAGTCACCCAATGTAATACTGTATTCAAGATAACCCCAATAGAATAAGCCAGTGCCAACATAAGTGCGTTAGTTCCCTTCTGGCCACTAACACGCAATAAATCTTCTATGAAAAATCTGAAGATCGGGATATGGTCAAAGGCGTGGATCAAAACAAAACCAAGAACGATAATCGTACATGCAGATATGACGTTTATAAGAAGCGGCTTGGCGGTCTTACCCTCTGCATAAAAAGCACGCACGAAAAGCACAATCAAACTCTGACCAACAGTTGAGACGATAAACAGTGCCAACATCGCCGCTGTCATACGAGTATCATTCCAATCAAATTTACCAGCTCCAAGGATGACACGTACAATCTGGGCACGAAGCACGATGAACAAGACGGTGATCGGCATTGACCAGAAGATAATGTGTCTCGCAGCAGTGATCATCTTCTGTAGAAATGCTTCCGTATTTTTCTCATAATAAAGCCTGGACAACGTCGGAAATACAGCCGAAGAATAACTCACACCGATAAGAGCCAACGGAACTGATTGGAGATTGAAGGCTAGATTGAAAACTGAAATTGAACCGGCTGTGAGAAGCGAGGCTGCTGATATGAAGACAAATTCCGCCAGCTCGTTGGCGGACAAAGTAAGCATACGAGGAAACGCTGTCAAAACAATTTTCTTAATTTTCGGCCATTGCAGATTTGCTGTAAACTTTGGTAACAGTTTATCCTGCAAAAGAAATGGTAACTGGATTCCCATATGTAGAAATGCACCTATAGCGACTCCTACAGCCAACCCAGACAGACCAATCCAACGATAGAGAAATGTAACTCCAATAATTATTCCCAAATTGTACATGACCGGCGAAGCGGCATAGACCAAGAAACGGTGGCGCATCTGTGTCAGACTTGAAAACAAATTTGAAAGTGCCAAGAAAATCGGAGATAAGAGCATGATACGCATAGCCAAGATAAGTTGTGGTAAAGCGGGATCATTGGCAAATCCTGGAAGAACTTTGGGTACTAGCCATGGTGCCAAGAAGAATATTAAAACGCTTACAAATATTATAACCGTGAAGAAAACTGTAAAGATAGAATCGGAGAAGGATTTTCCCTCCTCATTGCTACGACCAAACGAGTCGATAAAGTATGGGAGCAGTATAGAAGCAGAAACTATCGAACCGATGAGGGCAAAGATAAAATCTGGAACTCTAAAAGCCGCATAATAAATATCTAGATTGTGACCAGCTCCAAAAGAAAACGCCAAAAGCTTGTCGCGGAAAAGCGCCAGAATCTGAGAGAGTAAGGCAAAAATAGCAAGAACATAAGCCGCCTCATGAAGGCCGCGAATCTCTCGTCCCATTGCGGAAAAAAATCTTTTTACCATCGTCTGTTCCCGTAATAATAGCACGGCCTAGAGCCAAAAAATATCTGTGGAAAAATAAGGTCGTGCACATGGGTGCGTCTTGCGCGTACCCAAAGAAAATACCCCGTTCATCACGGGGTATTTCCATTTTGCCACACCATAAGCCGAATTCTGTTCGTCGACCTTGCGATCGACTAGACAACCATATATCTGGGATGTGTGTTACCACACACCTCAAGCGGCTCTCCAGCTTGCGCTGGCACGGCCTTGCACCGAGGTAAGGATTTTGCCGTTGCACCCCACGAGTTACCTTCGCGGGCTAATCCGCCGAATTCGAAGTATGAAATTCATGCTCCGAATTCGGCGGACTCTTCATTCATTTCTGAATGAAGCGTCTCTGTTCGCACCTCTGGTTATTATCCTGGTGGGCGTTACCCACTACCCTGCTCGCGTCGACCTTGCGATCGATGCCGGAGTTCGGACTTTCCTCACTAAGCTCGCTCGAAATGCAATCTTTGTATTCCAGGCGAGCTTAGCGCGGTTGTCTGGTGGTGCCATGCAAATATAACATCTCTAAAGATGATTGACAAGTCTGGGTATAGGTGATTAAATAAATTACAGAAAGGACGGTTTTAGAATGATATTGCTTCTCATCAAAATGTTCCCAGGAAAACTCAGGTGTCGGATCGAAATCCTCAGTACGGGAAAAGTCCACCAATCGATCAGTTGCTTAAACGACATGAAAATCTGTCGGCTGAGCAAGCTCCTCAGACAAAAAGGACTCCTGCATGAAGGAGAAAAGATTGTCAGGAAGAAAAACATCGGACGTATTCGTGACAGAGGACAATTGGCAGAATTGGCCGCGAAATTACAAAGAAAATATATGGCTCGGTTGCGTCTTGACAAAGGCTATATTAACTTGTAATGTCAAACAAGATTATCTAACAAAGTGTAAAACCAAATGTTAGCAGGAAAAACGAGGAAACAATGACTGACCAAGTAATGTTGTTTGATGCACAAATCCAGCAGATGTTGGACGGCGAACACGAAAGAAGTAAGGAGTTTAAGCAGTCCGGTGTTCTCGATCTTTGTGGAATGGCTACCACACATTTGACCAAACTGGTCGATGGGATATCAACTCCACGCCCAGGAATACCTATTCACTGCCGGCTGAACGGGCTGGATAGCGAGCACAACCGCATTATCCTACACGAAGTTCGCAAGAGAACTCGCCGCGTTGTCTCTCGAACAAGGATCGCTGACATGCATAACGTGACAACGGTCGAATTGCAGATCTTGTTTTTGGAGCGTAAATTTACAACCCCCCTTCTGGAGGTCTCCACGATCATCGATCCAGTCGGCATGCACAAGTGTTCCGCCGAGTACGCCTTCGCACTCGACTCAGTACACCGCCTCCTGACAAGCTTCTTCACTCCGCCGCTTGTTGTTGGTTCAAACTGATTGCTGATGCATTATTAAACAATTCCGTACGGCCCGCGCGTACGGTTTTTTTATTTTTCAATCCCATACCACCCAACAACAAAAGCTGCGCCTTTCTGTAAGTTTGCGCAGCTTTTATTTGAAAATTAATTATTTAGTTCCCCATATCAACCTAAACAATCTCACAGACCCCACTCACGCAAGCCAACTCTTTCTTGAGATCTGTCTCATTTTGCTTTTCATAGGTAATGATCTTGGAGTAGTCAACATGTTCGAGGCGCTTAGACAACTCCTTGTACTTGGCTTCGTCAATCGATTCATAAGGAGCAAGTTTGTAGACATGATCCTCACGTGGCAAGAACGATAGACCCCCAACCATATCCCAATTCTTGTAAACCCAGTTTGCAACTTCGATCCATTCATCATTGCTGACTGAGATGGTTACTGAAGGATTGTGTTCCGTGTAATTTTCCTTGACCATCTTCCAATACTCAAGTTGTTCGATACCAGTCAAATCATCGCGGAAGATAGAACCACTCGGAGCTTTGACTGGGAATTCGAGGACGAATGTGTTTGCGCTTTCTGCGTTCTGGCCAATCTCTGGGAAGTAAGGAACTCCTTGGTCTCGAAGCATCTTGAAAAGTGAGTCAGTAGCAGAGATACGAACACGACGGATATAATATTTCGAGTGACGAGGATGCATACCTGAAGAACAGTCCACAGTTTGCGACAACGTTCCAGAAGGCTTCACACAAGTGATCGCTGTGGATTCGGAAATACCAAATCTCTTAGCATACTCCTTGTTAACCTTGATACTTTCAGCCTTGAGCTTACGCATCACTTCTGGCTTGCGAACGGCTGGACAATCCCACTGGCCAGTTATAGACACTCCGAGAAGACGCTCTTGTTCACAATGTTCTTTCCACTCTTTCGAAAGGTACGGAAAATGTGTAAGAGACGACTGATAGGTTCCGATGATAGTAGCAATACGAATCTTCTTCAAAAGTGTAGCCTCTGTATCTTCGGCACGAGCAACAATCTCTGACAAATTACAAAATTGCTTGGACTGGAGAATGATCTCACCGCAAGGATTGGTACCGATAGGACCAATAATGTGTTTACCAGTCGAATCAAAGTAGCCTTTGTATGACTTCAGGGCCTTGATACGGCGCTCTGGTAATGTAATTGCGAGAGATCCACGGTTAAATATACCTCTTTCGCCAGAACGGCTCTCAACCAAGGCCATCCACTCCTTAAGGAATTCTTCATTGGTTGGCTTACTAATATAGACAGCGGAATTGTTGGCCAACATACGATGAGGATGGGTCATGTAGAAAGCACCTTTCTTGGCATCACGAACCTCCCTGTCGTCGAGATCTGATAGAGAAATCATGGCGCTTCGGCGTACACCTCCAGCTACCACACAATCACCGATCATACAGATAATATCGTGCAAATCTATATTGCGCAGACGACGACCTTGTCTGGCTAGCATGATCTCACGTGTGAATTGATGAAGACGTATAAGCGGTGCTGGACCTGAAGCCTTACCACCCATCGTTTTGAGACGGGCACCTTCTGGACGGATCAAAGAATAATCAAAATCAATATCTTTGCCGGCTGACCAAGCTTTCATACCGATAACCAGACTATCAGCCCAACCTTCTTTGTCGTCTGGGACTATGTGTGTAGAAAGTTTTTCTCCGGCCTGCATCATGATCTGAGGGAATTTTTCTACATTGGTACTTTCGACAGACCAGCCAGCTCCAGTACCACACATGGAGATGTACATGATTTCAGCAAGATCTTGGAATGATTCTGGAGCGATGAATGAACAATTGTAAGCACAAACATTTGTATTGCGTGCAGGCTTGCCAGCAAATTGGAAAAGACGCATCGAAGGCATGGCCCATTGTTTCAAAATATATTCACGAATTTCCTTGTACTCATCGTCCTTGAGTTTCTTTCCGAGGTTCTCGCGCATGAATCCAAGATATCGATCGACTGTTTCTATATATGTCTCACGACGAGACTCTTGATCTATCCAACGAGAATAAGAACGATAGTAGACAAATTCTCCCAAGGCATTTTTGAAAGACTTTTTGGAATCAACAGCTAGTTTACGTACGTGCTCAGGTATCTCCGTACCCTTGGCACGAATCTTGGATCGTTCTTCACGATAAATAACATAATGCTTTGCGGTCTTTACGTAGTCAGAACGCATTAGTTCCGCCTCGACGATGTCCTGGACACCCTCAACTGTCGGCACGAAGTTCTTGAATTTCTTCTTTATACGGATAAGTTCCGAAAACACCTGGTTTGAAACCATTTTGGCCTCCTCAGGAGAACCTTCCCCAACAGAATTAAAGCCTTTCAATATGGCGTTGGTGATCTTTTCCAAATCAAATGGAACTATTCGACCATCTCTTTTTGTAATTGTAGGAATCGTCGGCAACTTTACCGCGGCCGATGCGGCTTTTTTCTTTTTTGGCATATGTGAGCGTAAGTTATGTAGGCGGTACACAACAAACGTTATTAATTTAATAAACTGCTGCTACTAAAATGTTCCTTTGTTACTAATTGTAGCTCATGTAGGCCCACGGTCAAACCTTTTTTGATGTTTTTCCAGACTTTTTTTCACTGCATACAAGAAATTTTGGTTTGTGAAGGGTCATGACATAAATAGACTGTGTTTACGGCGTTTCAGGGAGAAAAATTTTGCTATATTTTTCAAAATGGCAAAATTGTCGTAAAGAATTTTTGTTAAAAACAACCCAAAGATGCCAGTTATCAACAGTTATAAAAATAAATTATCAAAAAAAGTTTTTTAGTGAGAGGCCGGAACGAATTGTAATTTTGTACTCGAAGCTATGCCAAGTTTTTTAGCAGAGCCGGCATTTATTTCCAAAACATATTTAACTGGTGATGGAGAATAGAAAATTTCTGGGAAAGTACTCGGTAAAATGTTCGCTGACACGCCAACTACGTTTTTGTTTTCATCGATCCAAATCATATCAAGTGGTATGAGTGTGTCTTTCATCCAAAAACCTTGAACTTCTGGAGTTTCAAACACAAAAAGCATTCCTTCTTTGTCTCCAAGAGCCTTGAATCCACCTAAACCCTTCTCTTGTGTCACATCATTATCAGCAATAAGAGCAATAATCGATGATGAAGCTGTCTTGATAGTCGTTCTTGAAAGTGACGAGGCTAAAAACTCGGCTGATTCAGCAATTGACTGTGTCGTGGTAGAGATCAATTGATTCGAATTAGTGGTTGAGCTAGTCGAGGAGGTGGTTAATTCTGTCGAGGTGGCTAATAATTCTTTTAAAGAATTTTCCAAGTCCGTAGAAGTCGCAATTGGATTGTCGGCCGAGTATTTTTGCCATGTGGGAATCTGGCCGTCATTTATCAATTTATTGGCCAGAAAAAATAAAACTCCGCCGCCGATTATTACCCAGGCAAAGAACATCAATATGCTACTTGATTTCATATTACATAATTTTAGCACGCTATTGATAAAAGCTGGAATTCTGGTATAACTACGAACAGACGTTGCGTTAAGACCCAAAAAAACGCCCAAAAAGATAACAACCCCACGAAAGGAGGTAAAGATGCCTAAGCATGAAAATGGATCATTGTATGGTCCTATCGATCTAAGAAAACAACTTGAAGCTTGGAAGAGTCTGGTCGCAGAAAAGACCACGGAACACCGGTTCCAAAAAATCGACTTCGATGCAACATCCAGGCTTGTGGATTCAATTGTCCACGAACATTATGAAAACGGTGTAGCCAAACCGGAATTTGAAGCGACGGCTGACGGCTGGATCTTGATGCCGAAATACAACGAGATCATCGAGCCGATCGGATACACTGACGAATGGACACGACGTGCAGCAAACCGAATCCTTAGTTACAGCGAAGCACACAAGTATTGTCGTGGCGTTCGTTGGCTGAAGCGGTTGATCGAAGCAGAAAAGCACATGGAAGGCAAAAAGGTGCTCTACTACTTCTTCGGAAGCCCTTTCACGTCAAAAAAGGACCCCAAGAAAGTTGCCCGGTATATCGCCGAACACCTCCATGACAGATTGAATCGCAGGGCCAAAACAGAAAGAGCGATCCAAATTCTGGCGGAAAAGCAGCCTGGACCGTTTCTGGCTGTTCCCTACCGAATCTCAGAGGATCTACAACAGGTCTGGCCACGGACTTCGCTTGGTAGATTGGCAATGGATGAATTCGCCATTCCAATCGACCTGATCCAGAGTTGGATCTTGATGCGATTGCGTGTTGAACCAAACGAAGGACAAAAAGGTTTCGACGTTATCACTACCACCGATGAATTCGAGGTGCACTGTCTCGGAGACAAGCTCATTCATATGAATGACGCTGGTGGAGAAGAAGACAACATGACGTCTGTCCGGTGGGCATCTGGTTGTCTTAAGTTCGATGCGCAACCGACCGACGAGCCCGCTAAGCTCCGTCTCGTCACCGGCGACATCTCACCCGTCATCACAAAGATGTAAAGAAATGATGTATGAGATCGATCCGTACATTCAAGGAAGCTGTAGCCACACTGGTGGGACAGCTTCTTTTTTATTTGAAATCAATCAGGAAATTATAAAACCTACCAAAGAGGCAACAAACCAAAAAGTCTAAGCATAAAAGCTAAAACAATGTCATACCAATGAAAATTACTAGAGCCCTGATCGAAAAGTTCAGCGCCAATCTTCCATTTTTCTACAATCCTTGATAGAGACTGGACGATTTTAGGGTCACTGAAGAAAACTCCGGCTTCAATGTTGAAATCAAAAGAAAGAAAATCTAAATTTTGTGAACCGATAAGTCCTTCTTTATTATCGATAACCATCGCTTTGGCATGATTCATTGTGCCTGGAGAAAAATAACACCTGGCACCAAGTCCGACTAAGAAAGAGGCGTAAGATCGGTTTAGTCTATTGGCCAGGCGATGGTCAGTTGCATCTGGCAATAAAATCTCAACACTAACTCCACGTAAGAGCGCTTGATGCAAATGTGCAATCAACCATCGTGGTGGCAAAAGATATGGTGTAACCAAAACAATTGATCGCTTGGCACCATCCATGCGAACCTGATAATATTTCTTTAACAACTCTCTTTTTCTGCCAACCCCCCTCTCAACAAACCAAAGCTTAGCTCTTCGAAAAAGATTTTGTCTAGATATGCCAGATAAAGAATTGTCCTTACCGCCACACTCAACATAAACTCTGGCGAAAGAGTTCACCATATGTCGTACCACCCTACCGGTTACACGGATCTGTAAATCTTTCCATGAAGAAAAGTGTTTCTTGATATTTACCCCTCCAATATAGGCAGTCTTTTCATCTATGATAAGAATCTTTCGATGTGTTCGACGCCAGAAAAAACTATAGAAAAGTACTTCTGCTCCAGCTTGGCGCAGGCGATCTATAGATTTCGAACGGAGCCAATAGCTTCCAACTGAATCTAACACCACGATAACCTTGAGTCCACGCAAAGTAGCTTTTTCCAATTCATCTAGAAAAGACCTGCCGATCACATCATCCTCAAAAATATACATCTCCAAATATATGCTCTTTTGTGCACCCAAAATACCAGCAAGCATGCCCTTCCAGGCTTTTTCTGAGGTAGTGAAAATTCGTGGGCGCATAATACTCTGGTCTATATAACGCTTCTCATGATACCACAACAATAAATATGAAGTTCATACGCCACAACCAAAAAGCCGTCGAGTGAATCGACGACTTTTTGTGTGGCCTTCATCCCTCAATTTGTAGTGTGGAAGGTGGATGGCCGCGGAACTACCAACCCAATTCAGTCAACCAGCCACGTGGTGAGAAATCACCATGCATAGCTATTTTGGTTGCTGGTCCGAAATATCCAGAAGCTGGAACATTTAACGAAGCCTGATATCTGGCGACAGCGTCTTTTGTAAGTGGGCCATAATATCCAAACGAAACACTGAATGGAATATTCAAATAACCAAACTCCGAAAGTAATCCTTGTAAGACTACAACACCTTGTCCGGTTGACCCGAGTGACATGTCTTGATCCGCTAAGATATTTGGATACTCAGCAGCTTTAGCTT
>CAIQCA010000129.1 GCA_903870235.1 uncultured bacterium | reverse complement strand
TGCTGAAACAATAAAGAAATTTTGCAACAAGCAAATGGCACTTTTACTGCAAATTTCACCGGTGACACATCAGCGTCCGGAGGTCAATCTAGCACACAAGTCTCTTTTTAAATATGAAAAAACTAAATTCAAAACAAAAGCTTCTGGCCCTGACAGTAGGTATAGCTGTTTTTGTTTTGAATATTTCCGTATCTACTATACAAGCTCCCGTGGTCTATGCCGTCGATTCTTCTTATACTCTTCTTGAGCCACTACCTTGTGTACCGAGTGCGGCACAAGTTGATTCTGGTGGTAGGACAATATCTGCCGCAGTTGATTGTGGTAAGTATGGCGGCGCCGGTAAATTAATGTCGTCTGTTGATATTAAGGGTTATATCCAATACATGTTTAACTTATTTATCGCTGTGGCCGCCGTCACTGCTATATTTATGATTGTTTTAGGTGGTTTCGAATACATGACAACTGACGCCATTCAGAACAAAGCTGATGGCCTCAAAAAAATACAAAATGCTGTTTATGGCCTACTAATGGTCTTGTGTTCATTTTTGATTTTGAGAACAATAAACCCACAGTTTGTAGCCATACCGGACACACTAGTAGCTCCTTTGGAGTTGGATAAATCTCTTACAACAGCCAGCTTAACTGAGCTTTTATCAACAGGTGTAGACACAAGCAACTCCATAGCCCAAGCAGCTTTGGTAAAGGCACAAGGAGAACAGGCTCTTGCAACAGCAACCCATGATCAAAAACTAGCCAAGGCCAAAGAGCTGGCCGTATCTTTGGGTTACGATGAGTCTATAGATCTTACTGATGCACAAATTACATCGTTGTTAGACGGTGCAGCTACCGATGGTACTCCGGAACAACAAAAAATGGCAGCTGACTTGACCGCGCTGGCTGACCAAGAAGCAACTCAAATTAGAGCCGTTGTTGTTACCAAGGCCCAGGCGCTAATATCCTCTCAGGCGAGCTACCTTAATCAAGCACTTATTAAAAACAACAGCGGTGGTACTGAAATAACAGCTGCAGTAGCCCAACAAGAGAAGATGGTTGATCAAATAGTGGCTATACAAACCTCTAAAGCAAACTTGAATCCGGCAGATTTTACAAACAACGCCTATAGTAATGACCCGGCAATCGTCACCCAGGCCGCTTATACAAAAGCAACTATGGAGCTAGCTGGGGCTGGTGCACTTTTAACAAATTATGAGACATCTAGTTTTTGGGGTTCAACCAATCCGTATCAAACAACAGAGCAGTATTTAGCATCAGCCAAGGCCAATTTGGACACTGTTACAGACCCAACCCAAAAGGCCGAAATCTCAGCAAAGATAACCGCTGTTTCTGCGAGTCTCGCTACCCTCAAAACTAAGAACTGTAAAAACACTTCTAACGTTTTCTGTTCATATTAATTCTTAATTACTTATTACCAATCACCATGACCAATCGCTCAGCAATAATAACCATAGTAGTCGTACTGTTACTGGCCGTCATTGCTGGTGGGGGATATTGGTATTATCTGTCACAACCTCACACAACCGGACAAACGGGTGGTACCAGCACAACTGGAGGATTTATACCACTTAATCGTAGTGGCTCTGGTAGCGGGCAAGGTGGTACAACAACAGGTGGTGGCCAAGGAGGAGGAGTGACTATATCTACAAGCACCCAACAGGGTGGGGTTCGTCAAACAAACCCTGTTCCTATATTACGCTTACTAAGCAATACCCCGGTTGGTGGTTATGGTATAAACACCGTCGGAACAACAACTTTTGTAAGGTGGATAGACAGAGGACGAGGTAATATATATGAGGTCGTTGAAAATAGTTTCAACCTAACAACCATTTCCAATACTCTTCTACCTCGAGTTATTAATAGTATGTGGAACGCAAGCCTAACTACCTTTATTGGCCCTACACTACAAAACAACAATGAGAATCCAACCTACATATATGCTGCGCTGACAAGCACGGCTCCAAACAAAGGCATCGCTTTGGCCGCAACTTCAACAAGAACACAACAGACTGTTACACCTTATGAGTTGCGTGGTAAAAACCTTCCCGGAGGAACCCTTGAATATGCCGTCTCACCACAAAAAGACAGAGTGTTTACTTTAGTAAAAAATGGTGATAACTCGATTGGTTATGTCGCCAATATGGATGGAACAAAGGCTACTCAACTTTTCACAACCCCCCTCACACAACTAAATGTGGAGTGGCCGTCAGAAAATATTATCGCCCTTACAAACAAAGGGACCGCCGATCGTCCTGGATACTTATACTTCGTCAATCCTAAAACAGGTGTTTGGAAAAAAGTTTTGGGTCCAGTAAATGGTTTGAGCACAAAAGTAAGTCATGATGGTAAGAACGTCTTTCTTTCGGTAACCGGCACCGGTAACGATGTGGTATCTGGTATATATAACGTCGGAACGGGGGTAGCCACAGACGTTCTAGTGAGGACATTGGCAGAAAAATGTACTTGGGGTAATTTCTATACCACCATGGTTTACTGCGCGGTGCCATTCCAGGTTGTTGGAGGAGTCTATCCTGACGACTGGTACAAAGGAACTCTTTCAACCGCAGACAAAATTTGGCAAGTCAATGCAGTAACAGGGGAAACAAAGCTTATAAACCAAGTTATTGGTAAGGCTGACAGGGTTATAAATGCATTTAACCTCAACACGGACAATAAAGATGGTTATCTAATATTCGAAAACAAGAACGATCTATCTCTATGGTCTCTAGATTTGGTGAGAAGTAATTAATGGTTGTGGTTGGGTACGAAAAAAGAAGGGTGGTGTGACGAGAAGACCATAGCGAGCGCTGGCGCGAGCTCGAGGAATTCGCCAGCAGGCGATTCAGCAGAATCGTGCCTGGCCAAATATCCGTGTCTTCGAATCACACTACCCTTCTTTTTATATCTTCAAAAGCTTCTTTCTTATATATAACTCCTGACAAAGCGTAAATAGGGTACTCACGGACCAATAAATAGCCACAATAGAGGCCGCTTGAGGATATCTTGCTGGAATTAGCCAGTAGACTGAAGCAAAAGCCAGGATTGGCATAAAATACTTCATGTTGTTGTTCATGGAAGACATCATCTCTGCGGTAGAACCCTCCTGTTTAACGCCGTTTTTGGCTGCTAGGCGCGTCTGATGTGAAGCAAGTGAGTAATGTAGCTGTAGGAACTGTATAACACCCGTCAAAAGCGACAGGATCAGGCTTTTACCAAGCAGGCTCACACCAAAAAGACTTGTGCTGGCGGCAGGGAGGTGGACGAAGCTATACAAAAGCTCTGGTTTAACTATGGGTGTCACAGCATAGAAAACAGAAAGTAGGGCGAGTAAGATTGGCAACTGAACAATAAGCAAAAGAACTCCTGAGAGTGGTTTGATGTTTTTTGCCTTGTACAACTCCATCATTTTTTGGGCTTGGAGCTGGCGGTTATCTTTGTAATCAACTTTTATCTTATTGATCGCCGGTTCAACGTCTTTCATGCGAACCTGAGTCAACAGGGCGCTTTTAGAGAGGGGGTAGAGGACCAAACGGACAATGGCTGTGAACAATATAACCGCTAAACCAAGATCGATACCTGGAATGTTCATTAGGGCTACTAGGCCATTGTAAAGAGGGAGAAATATAAATGTGTTATACATAAAAAAGGGTGTGAGTTAGGTTATTTTGTCTGCAGGCCATACTATAGCACACCCGCTTTCATAAAGAGAGTTTTGAGGTCTATGGCTTGTTCCTTCACGGTCACTTTGCCAACTTTATCTTTACATAGAATCGCGGCATTTGTTCCTTTTTTGATCATAGCCACAATTCCAAACATCTTCAAAGCTTCATATACTCTCCTGCGCGCCAAATTTCTAGCCACAGCCGTTTTGGTGATCTTTTTTGACATAATAGCGGCAAAACCTGTGGTTTTTTGCCCCACAAGAATGCGCAACGTAAAAAGGGTAGAATGAAAAGCTTTTCCCTCTTTTATAACAGCGGAAACCTGCTCTGTAGTAAGCCTTTGGGCCTTTTTAAGCATTAATTATTTAACGGAAACTCGCTTGCGACCCTTAGCACGGCGACGTGCAAGAGCCTTGCGTCCACCAGGAGTCTTCATACGAACTCGAAAACCATGAGATTTGGAGCGCTTTCGTTTCTTTGGGTTATATGTGAATGACATGAGAGCAATAATACATTATTTGTAGGGAAGCGCAAGTTTTACGTCCTGTGGGCAATTTTTTGTTTTTTAGAATCTGGTTTGGTTAAAAACTTTTATAGGAAAACTTTTTTGCTGCGTCCGCCAGATTTACATAGTGGCAGTAAGTATTATCTAATACACAATCCACATCTTATCAACATATTTTTTACTCTTCCACAAGTTTGCAGAATTATAAACAAGCGTATACTTA
>CAIQCA010000128.1 GCA_903870235.1 uncultured bacterium | reverse complement strand
GCCCCTTTGGTATCAAGATGAGATGTCGCATAATCAGCGCTCAATAATTCATCCGTTAAAAATCTATCATATTTATTTCTAATCTTTTCTTCGTAAGGTATCGATTTTGCAAGTTGATAAACATCAGGTATTCCTGAACGTAACAGATCATGCATACATGACAAGAGTTTATCACAATCAGAATCGTCCACTGATACGCCATATCCATCTTGATTAACATTGATTCCTTTTGACTTTAACATGGCACGTAGTGTGTTTAGAGTTCTATCACCTACCCAAAATAATATATATGTTCGACCATTGTAACTTACCATTCTTTTATTTGATAACTCAAGTCGAGTGAAACTCTCTTGAGCCTCTTGCAGTAGATCACACGCCTGTTGGTCAAGGTATTTAGGGATATTTGTTTCATGATATACCTGATACATTTCTTGACGAACTCGGTCATGGATCCAACCTATATCACCTCCAAAGCTTAAACTGTATCCAGACTTTGCAGGGCTTAAATCGATAACTTTTCTGGAGGAGTCAACATGTAAGATAATCCATCGCTTTCCGGCAAATACAATAAATGAATCAACGTGTAGTATTTGATTTTTAGCCAAAACCGTACCAATTGTTCTTCCTTTATGCACAAGGCGATATTCAACTGGAGTTGAAAATGAAGCATAGAATGAGTAGTGGTTAACGATTCGTTCACCATTTTTACCAAGTAACAATAATCCATCCAGGGTTTGTATTATAAGGTCATGCTTTCCAAGGCATCGCAATAAATTCTCAATCATCTCAAGATTTACGTTTGCAAATGGACCATTCTCGCATAACATACTGTAGGCCTTAGATGCAGTTACCCCTGCATATTGAGATATTAAGGACAGTATCTGTTGAATCAGTGTTGAGAGATGCAGTGTATTTGAATAGGGTGGTTCGTACCAGTCACTAAGCAATAGTCTTATCATGGAGATTGTCTGAATCAGATCAGGACGGAGAATATCTATAAGATTTGATCTTAATGATAAGCCTTCTTCTTCAAGATAAATCCTGAGTATAGATGGATCACCTTCTCTTCTTCCGGATCTACCAAGTCTTTGACGAAGGCTTGAGACAGATGGAGGCGGACCAATTTGCGCAATACTGGTAATAGGGCCAATATCAATACCCATTTCCAGTGTAGAAGTACAAACAATACTAACAGGCCGAAATTTATCCTTTATGGCAGACTCAGCGTCTTCACGCAAATCTTTAGCAAGGTTACCGTGATGCGGAAAGAATTCATTAGGATATCGATGTTTTTCGCACATTAATCGAAGATTATCGGAAAAATATTCAACGTTTCTTTTAGAGTTCGCGAAAACCAGATTACTACTCCCCTTTAGAGAATCAAAAAGGTCCTTGCACATTCTTTCAGCGCCCGAATCAGGCTGAGTAGTTTGTAAAATACCTTTATCATCGACAGATGGCGAGTTATTGGTGTATCCTTTTAGAAGTAATTTGAGTTCTTTGCAATCTGTTTTTGAAATGATCATCTCTGTTTCCATGTCACCGTTTGGTCTAAGAAATTTTACGGCAAGCTCCATATCACCAATAGTGGCACTTAAACCTATTCGAGGGACAACTCGTTTAAGGGATTTTTCAATTCTATGAAGAAGTGACTGTAATTGAGATCCACGTTCTGATCCAATAAATGCATGGAGTTCGTCAACAACGATATACAATAAATTGCAAAAAAGTTTAGGAATTGAATGCCCATGTTTGATGAGAAGAGCCTCCAATGATTCTGGGGTAATCAAAAGGATGCCAGT
>CAIQCA010000127.1 GCA_903870235.1 uncultured bacterium | reverse complement strand
CTACCCCTCAAGAGACGCTTTGATGGAATTTCTTTTGGCCGGCAAAAAAATGAAGATATTTTTTGGTTCAGATCCAACTGGCCCATCACTTCACTTAGGTCATGCCAAGAGTATTATGTTCTTGGAAGAATTACGTCAGCTTGGTCATGAGGTTATTATTTTGTTTGGAGATTTTACCGCACGTATCGGTGATCCGACCGATAAGAGTGCTACCAGGAAGCAATTGAGTGCTGAAGAAGTAAATACCAACGTTGCCGGCTGGTTGAAACAAGCAAGCTCTATTTTGGATTTGAAAGATAAGGTCAATCCTGCCAAGGTGGTGTACAACTCAACTTGGTTGTCGAAACTTTCTTTTTCAGATGTTGTGGAGTTGTCTTCGAACTTTACAGTCCAGCAAATGTTGGAGCGCGATATGTTTACCAAACGTATGAAAGAGGGAACCCCGATCCATCTTCATGAATTTTTATACCCTCTGATGCAAGGTTATGACAGCGTGGCCATGGATGTTGATGCAGAACTTTGTGGTACAGATCAGATTTTTAACGCTCTTGCCGGACGCACACTCCTCAAACGTCTGAAGAATAAAGAAAAGTTTGTTATTGCTTTGAACATGGTTGCCAACCCAGAGACGGGCGAACTGATGTCCAAGAGCAAAGGTACAGGTGTCTTTGTGGACGCCACACCGAACGATCTTTTTGGTGCTATTATGGCCTTACCAGACCCAATGATTGAGCCGTTATTCTTGAATTGCACACGTATCCCTCTCACTGATAAAGAGACCTTGTTAGCACAAGGCCCACGTGAGGCTAAGGCACGCATCGCTTTCGATATCGTCAGACGTTTCCATGGGGAAGTTATGGCACGATCTGCTGAAGAATCTTTCAATAAAACCTTTTCTAAGGGTGGCGTGCCAGATGATATCTTGGAAATAAATCTCGGCGCTATTGGTGCTAGTGATAGTGGTGCTGTGGTGGGTGCTAACACTTTGGTGGAGGCACTCATAAAATCTGGTGTTGTACCATCGAAAACAGAATGGCGCCGATTGGTGAAAGATGGAGCTGTAAAAACCGAATCGGATGACAAGATTTCTGATCCATCTTTTATCCCAACAAAGACGATGATCTTGAAGATAGGGAAGCGCCGGTTCGTGAAATTAGTTTTGAAGTAAAATTTCGCCGGCCTCGATTCTAATGTGCCAACGCCACTCCACGCACATTTGTCAGGCCGGCTTTTTTCATGGCCTCAATCGCATTCCTAATAGTGGTACCAGTCGTTATGACATCATCAATGATGATAAATTGTGCTGTTTTTTGCGAGTTATTTGGCAAGCTACTTTGTTGGTTATTTATCTTCTTCATGATTTCCTTCAAAATATTTTCATCAACCTTGAATGTTTCTTTTTCTAGCTCGAGTCGGGCTTCTCGGTCCTTGTTTTTTTGGTGAGATGTGTGTTGAATGCGCAACAACAATTTATTCTCGAAGATTATAGAAAGGTTTTTGTTCACGTAGCGTGACATTTCTTCGGTAATCAGTTCACATTGATTGTAGCCACGTTCACGTCGACGTCTTTTTGTTATTGGCATCGGTACGATGATGATGGTGGTTGATTCGTCAACATTACCGTTTGGACAAAATAGCGCATTGATCACCTTTCTCAAAGCGTATCCAGCTATCTTTGTTGCTGGTTCGGATTTCTTGTACTTGATATTCCAGACTAACCGACTGACACGCCTGTCTTTGTAAGCGAAAATTCCTAAAGTCTGATGATGTGTTTCCAACCCTGTTAAGTCAATCATTTTCGGGCTAAAACCTGCTTTTGGCAACACTTCAAAAGCTTTTTCTTTAGAATAAGAGAATAACTCCCTCTCGGCTTCGCTAATAGGGAATAGAGCCTCTAAAAGTGTGGAATAAAACAAGCGAAAAATCTTCATATGCTATATAATAGCACCATGGCGTCACTAGGTTCATTTTTTGCATCTTTGTTCAATAAACAAACAAGCGTGCTTGGCATTGATATAGGTTCCTCGGCTATAAAAGTGGTTCAGATAAAGAAAAAACGTGGCCGAGCTGTTTTGGAGACATATGGCGAGTTGGCACTTGGTCCATATGCTGGCACTGAAGTTGGTCGTGCCACCAACCTACCTGTTGAAAAGCTAATTGAAGCCGTAAAAGATATTTTGCGTGAGTCTAAAACCACTACAAAATTATGTGGTTTAGCCTTACCACTTTCTTCTAGTCTGATTACATTTATAACGGTCCCCCCTGTTGCCAATAGACAGCTTGCTGAAGTTGTAGCTTTGGAGGCCCGTAAATATATTCCAGTTCCTCTAGACGAAGTGATGTTGGATTGGTCACCAATACCAAGAGAAGAATCTTATGTCACAGAAGATGAGTCTTCCAATACTGAAAAACAAGGATCTGATTTTTTGGTGGTCGCCATACACAAAGAGTATCTGACAAATTATCAACAGATTATGCTCGGTAGTGGGCTTACCCCAAGTTTTTATGAGATTGAGATTTTTAGTTCTATTCGCGTGGTTATAGATCAAGGTGTTCATACAGATATGATCATCGATGTTGGTGCACGATCTACCAAACTTTATATTGTCGAAAGAGGTATTTTGCGTGCTTCTCATATCATAAATAAGGGCAGTCAGGATATTACACTCGCTTTGTCGAAGGCTCTGTCTGTACCAGTTATCGAAGCGGAAAATATGAAGACTGTTTATGGTCTGAAAGGTGGTCCTGAGTACAAAGAACTTACGGAGATTATTACCGTCAATCTAGATTATATATTTTATGAATCCAACTCAGCGCTTCTTAGTTATCAGAAGAAATATTCTAAAAACATTAGTAAGGTCATATTGACCGGCGGGGGAGTACTTCTGAAAGGGTTTGTAGACCTGGCAAAGATCAGTTTCCAGACCGATGTTGTTTATGCTGATCCATTTAGTAAGTTGGAAACTCCAGCATTTCTGTCAGAGGAATTCGCCAAAGCTGGCCCAGAATTTG
>CAIQCA010000126.1 GCA_903870235.1 uncultured bacterium | reverse complement strand
CCACCAACAAACCGTTTAGCAATTTCCTCGCGAGTCCAAAGTCCATACATGCGGACGTCTACCACCTTAGGTTTACCTTTGGTAAGAGTGCCAGTCTTATCGGTCAAAATGTATTTAATCTTAGAAAGTTGTTCAAAGGCACTGGATCCTTTCACGATAACACCACGTCTAGCCGCATAAGCGATGGCTGCTGTATAAGCAAGTGGTATAGCCACGGCAATGTCATCCGCGCAAATTACCAACAAAATAGACAAAATAATCTTTGGCGATAAACCAAAAATATACATAGCAATAGACGCCACTAAAGATATAACAATATACCATTGTGTAAATTTATCAGCTGCCAACTCGGCTTGATTCTTGTCTCGACTAGCCTCTTCGACAAGTGACACCATACGAGACAAGGTCGTGTCTGCACCCACTTTTTCAGTTCTCACAATAAGAGAACCGGCCTCATTCATCGTGGAGGTAAAAACTCTGTCCCCGTTCTTTTTCGAAATTAATTCGCTTTCACCAGTCAGAGTTGACTCATCAACATCGGCAATTCCAGACATTACGACTCCGTCGACAGGAATACGATCGCCGGATTCTACTATCACAAGGTCTCCAGGTTTTACTTCGTGAATGTGAAGAACTTTTACAGCATCACCAACTCTCACACGCACAGTGTCGACGCTATATTTCATCAAGCTCTGAATAGTCTTTTTCGCACGCACTTGAGTGATCTGGTCAAAAATACGCGCGAAAGCCAACATTAAGGTGATAAAGGCGGCTGACGACCATTCCTGAGAAAGGAGCGAAAAGGCCAAAGCGATAGTGGCCAAGAGGTCCACGGAAATATGCTTAGCAATAAGAGTCTTAAATGCACTAATAGCTACAGGGACAATTCCAAGGAAAGCCACAATGGCCATAACTTGGTGCAACCATGACACATTCGAAAAAATTTCTGCTATGAGCAAAGACGCAGTTGAAAAGATCAAGAACCAATCAAACACGAAGAAAAAACTTTCTTCAAATTGGGCTAAAGAAGGTAAATTTTTCGATATTACAGAACTATTGTGATTATGATGAGTAAGCATAAGGAGGTTATGTCAGTTTTGTTATATCTCTAGGAAAGAACAGCTGTAACGTCCATTCAAACACGATACGAATTCTTTTTTTCCACGAAGCAAACTTTGATAGATAAATCGTACGCCATAACCACCAAGCAAAACGACCCTGAATAATTCGTGAAGAGATCTGGCCAACAGCAAACCATTTACCAACAGAAACAAATGTACCTTTACTGTGGAAGTCTAGAGTCGAGAGCGGTTTCTGTTTTATGGAGGCGATTATATTTGAAGCTACAATATCTGCCTGACGAACAGCTACCTGAGCTAACATTGGTAGTGATCCAGCTATATCTCCGAGAGAAAATACTCGATCATCCCCAGTAATTTTGAAAAAGTCGTCTATAGTTAGGCGGCCACTATTTGCACTAATTGCACTGTTGGAAATACTAGTACTGTTAGCATCAACAAAATCAAGAGTTACAGGTTTTACACCTGCAGCCCAAATAACTGTAGAAGTAGGTATAACCTCTTCCGTAACTCCATCAGCCTCTTTACTGGACACAGAAATAGCGTGAGATGTAACATTGATAACCTTACTATTTAGCCGTATTTCTACCCCTTTTGTGGTTAAATGTTTTCCAACGGACTCCTGCAAGGTTGCAGGAAACTGTTGCAACAAAGCCGTGCCGGCGTGTATAAGAGTAACCTTGGCTTCTTTGTGCTCACAAGAATGATTTTTACAATAATAGCGATCTATAATACCGTGAACAAATTCATTTAATTCAGCGGCCGTCTCAACACCCGTTGGTCCTCCACCTACAACCACAAAAGATAGGAGTCGCGCACGCTCACTTTTGTCTTCACACATTACCGCCTCTTCAAAACAGTCGATAATGCTGGTACGAATACGAACAGCGTCATTCAAATTTTTCAATGGCAATGTGTATTTTTCCGCACCAGAAATATCATAATAATTCGTTTCTGCACCAGTAGCAATAATCAAATAATCATATGGCAATGTATGGCGCGAACCGCTGCTAGAAATGTGTACTTTGTGTTCTCCGAGATCTATAGACTGAACAGATCCCTGACAAAGTTCTACACCAGTGCCAGAAAAAACTTCTCTAAGTGGCTCTGCCACACTAGTCGGACTAAGAGACCCAGTAGCAACTTCGTGTAAAAGTGGCGTAAATAGAAAATAATTTGTCTTATTTACAATAGTCACATCGATAAAACCTTTCTTTACGTATTTTGCCAGTCTTTTGGCGGCATAGGTTCCACCAAATCCAGCGCCAAGGATTACAACGTGCGGTTTTAACATGTGCTTATTTTATCATACTTAAGAGCCGATCAAAGTTCCATTAGAGACCGGCCAGATGAATCGCTCCAAACAAAACTGCCACCCCGACCACAGTCATGAGTGTAGTCAAAAACTTAGGATGAGCATGCTGGCTCTCTGGTAT
>CAIQCA010000125.1 GCA_903870235.1 uncultured bacterium | reverse complement strand
CATGCAACCAAGCTATTGAATACTGGGGAAGGTGGTGGATGTGTGACGACCAATGAAGAACTGCATGAAAAACTGAAACGAATCCGTTTCTTTGGGCACAATGATGCAAAGGATATTGTTGAGGACGGGTTTAACGGTAAGATGACTGAGATCCATGCGGCTCTCGGACTTGCAAACCTGAAGTATTATGATGAAGTGCTTGTGGATAGAAAATACAAGTATGATTTGTATAAAGAAAAGTTACAGGGAGTTGATGGCTTGAAATTTCAAATGCTGAAAATAGGTGAGCCTAATTATTCCTATTTCCCTATTCTTTTCAGAAGTGAACAAGAGTTACTCTGCGTTGAGGCGAATCTGAAGCAGAATAATATCTATCCAAGACGGTATTTCTGGCCATCAGTCAATACGTATACTAAAATTATAGAATACAAACGAAAAGATATTTCGGAAAATATAGCCAGCAGGGTGTTGTGTTTGCCATTGTTCTACAAAGAAGAACTTGATGATGTGCTGTTCATATCGGAACTGATTCGTAACTCCAAACATTGAGCTAACGCGGATAATAGATGCAAATTACCGTAGTAAACGCACACTGGAATAACAGGGGGGATGAGGCTGCTCATCGTCCCTTATGGGCAGAGCTGCAAAAACGCTATCCTGGCTGTCATATTACTGTTCTATTCAAAGACAAGAACCCGATTACATGGTTTCCTGATTTACCCGGAATAAACTATGAATCCTGTCAGTTCAAGGCATCGGCGTGGGATATCTGGCATTCGGTTTTTTCCGAGGGTTTGATAGGGCAAGATCCAAAGCTGAAAATGATGGTTCGTATTCTGAAAAATTCGGATCTGATTGTCTATCCTCCTGGTGGCTCAGTTATAAACGATAGATTTTTCTGGAGCAAACAACTGGAGTATCTCACTCCATTTCTGTGTGCCCGAGTATTTCACGTACCGATGGTGGTGTGTGCGCCTTCGATGGGGCCTTACGATTCTGAGGCGCCTCAACCTACGCGTCAATCGTTGCTTCAGACTCCTCTTCTTTTTTGTGTTCGTGAAGATACCTCTCGGCAATATCTTGAAACAATCGGTATCAAGGACAATGTTCACGTCACTATGGATTTGGCCTTCATGGACGAAGTCGACAGCGCAGATGCTGAGCTTCAGCTGTCCAGATATCCGGAACTGAGCGAATTTCTGGCAAATTATCCCCGTGTTGTAGGCATGACCATTTCCGATTTCAAATGGCATGTCAATCTGGGTAAGGACGCCGAGTTGCTTGAACGCATTGAGACAACAGCACGGAAGATGATCCTTTCGCTGACTGAGCGTGGTTATGGCGTTTTGCTCATTCCGCAACTCTTCGGTAACCAGAACGATTACAATTACCTGCAAGCGTTTTCTCGCGACGGGGTCCATGTAATGAGTGACCAGCATGATACCTATGTACAGCAGTATGTCATTTCCAGGCTTTACGCGGTAATCGGTATGCGCTACCACTCAAATATTTTTGCGGCGAAGATGGGGACTCCATTTGTTGCTGTGGTGTATGAGGAGAAGATGGGTGGATTTCTTGAGTTGGCTGGTTTGAGCGATTATGGATTATCGTTGAATGAGCTTTCATTTGAATCGCTGAATGATAAATTCAGAATCCTTGAAAATCATTACGACGAATTGCGCACCAGCCTGAAGGAGAGTCTCCCGGAATGGCGCAGCCGAGCCCGTCGGACGGTTGATCTTTTACCGGATATCAATTAAAAGGCCTCCATTGAATTAAGTTTACCGCCATGGATCTCAAATACCGCCCTGACATCGATGGCCTGAGAGCTATCGCTGTCCTTGCCGTTTTATTTTTTCACACAAAAGTCCCTGGTTTTTCTGGTGGTTTCGTTGGCGTTGATATTTTCTTCGTCATCTCTGGTTATCTCATCACTTCGATTATCCTCAAGGATATCAGGGAAAACAGGTTTTCTATCGCGCGGTTTTATGAACGCAGGATTAGAAGAATTTTTCCAGCACTCTTTCCAGTCATGGTGTTTGTCCTTGCGGTTGGTGCGTACCTGTTTGACCAGAGCGCGTTTAAAAACTTAGGGGAGAGCATTACTGCAACTACGCTCTTTTCGTCAAACATTGTTTTCTGGCGTGAATCAGGTTATTTCGACGCGCCATCACTTGAAAAACCACTCCTCCATACCTGGTCGCTCGCAGTTGAGGAGCAGTTTTATATTGTTTTTCCAATTGTGCTAATGCTCATTGGCAGGTATATGAAAGGGCGGTATGTGCCTTTGGTGCTGGCAGCTTTCGTCCTTTCCTTTTTGGCAAGTGTTTACGGTGTTACCCATTATCCTGGTGCAACGTTCTATCTTGTACCGACCAGAGCATGGGAATTACTGACTGGTTCACTTTTGGCACTGGGTGTTTTCCCTGCCCCCTCGTCAAGTTGGCAGAAGAATCTTGGTGCTATTGTGGGTTTGGCTTTTATATTTGGAAGCATTGTTTCGTATACCGAGGCCACTCCGTTTCCTGGGCTTGCTGCCTTGCTTCCAGTTCTTGGTTCAGGGCTTGTTATTCATAGCGGCATGGGGGGGGGTACCTATCTCGCACAAAAAACGCTTACATCTCGTCCGCTTGTCTTTGTAGGTCTCATTTCCTATTCACTTTACCTCTGGCACTGGCCTATTGTGGCCTTTACCAAATATCTGCTGTTCAGGTCGATGAACGGATATGACAGTGCGCTCATCATTGTCGTTTCGTTTATCTTTGCATCGCTGTCATGGAAGTTCATCGAACAACCATTTAGAGGTAAAGAACAGCTGATTCCTGATCGGAATCGTCTTTTTGTATTGGCTGGGTTTGTGATGGCAGTGTTTATTGGGAGTGGTGTGCTCATCCAAATGCGAAATGGAATGGGCGGAAGGATTAGCCCTGAAATCACACGTACCGTAGATAAAGCCAAGGATGAATCATTATCGCAAATGTATGGAGAATGGAATATAATGACGGATAATCTCGATAAAGGGGTTATGGCCCATATCGTAGGTAGTAAGACTTCGACGCCATCTTTTGCTTTAGTTGGAGATTCGCATGCCAGTGCTATGATTCCGGGAATTGTAATTCAAGCAGAAAGAAATAAAATATCAGGCTATATAATAACTAAAGCTAGCACTCCGTTGTTACTTGGGATTTCAAGAGTGTCAAATAAAAATGATGATGGGATTGATGAGGTTCGCCACAATGATGCAGTAATTAATTTCATTAATACTCATCCTACTGTTAAAACAGTTATACTCGTGTCTCGCTGGGGTACATATATTAGGGGTCATTGGACCGAGAAAGGTGAAGAAGATTTGGGTGGTGGACACCTATATGACAATTACGGTGAATATCCTAAAAATCAACCTAGAGCTACAATTATAAATATCGGATTAAAAAGAGCTATTGAAAAACTCCTTTCAATGAATCGTCACGTTGTTCTGGTGACTGATGTACCAGAAATTGGATACGATGTACCAAGAGCCTACTATATTAGCGCTCGCCTGCCAGAGATATTTAATGTAGACTCCATTCGTCCTACTCTTGCTGAATATATCGAACGACAGAAAGAAGCTAATAAAATCTTAGAAAAGATCGGTAGTCATCCGGGAGTTACGTTGGTTCGCCCTGAACGCAGAATGTTCGACGAACATGGAAGAGGAAAGATTATGGTAAGTGGAGAGCTTCTGTATAGAGATGACGATCATCTCTCGACTGCTGGAGCTCGTTATGTGGCCCCAGTATTTAATGATGTATTCAGACAAATGGCAGCGATTTGAGGCACTTCATCTGCTATCAGCGCCAGTTCATGTTCCGCCGTATTTTCGACTGGATGAATCCGGAATCGATACCGGTTTTCGTGGAATATCCCAGCGACTTT
>CAIQCA010000124.1 GCA_903870235.1 uncultured bacterium | reverse complement strand
CTAGCATTTACACCAAAATAATTCAGTGAAGCCACGTGTTTATTATCCAGTCTAGTCGAAAATTTTGCTGAAACGAACCAGTCTGCTGGAAACTCTTTTGTACAATCGCGCATATAAACACCGCCGAAAACTCCGAGTGCAAGCATCTCTTTGGGTGTAAGCTTGGGCTTGAATTCTGGAGAAAAATTTTTACCTATAGGTTCGGCTAACTCATAAGTGTAACTCCTCTGCATCAAGTCATTTACTATAATTTTTTTCATACATAAAGAATACCATGTTTGAACCTAGAAGTTTTGTATTCTTTACCATCAAACTAGTAGTGAATATATTTGTGTAAATATTTACAAAAAAGGCGTTCCCAGTGAAGAGAACGCCCTGCCAAATTGTATGATGGCGCATTGTTAAGGGACGATGACAACCCGCATGAGGCTTGGGTCATCGAAATATTGGAGTGGATAGATATCCGTGTGGAACTGACAACTTATATACGCGATTGCCGGGAAATCAAAGTCCCTTCCCAACCTCCATATGGTTCCATCAAAGATCAGCCTCGTCAAGTCTTTCAATCCACCAATTGCCCGCATCTTTTCAGCGATAACGTCGGGGTGATTTAAGAGAGCAACACACGCATACTCATCAAGTCGCTCTTGGTTCTCCTGTCGGACCTTGGCGAAATATTGCTGGACCGAAGACCTGCACCCTACTTCTTTAGGAATACGAACCAATTGGACCTTGTCGGTATCCAACTCAGTGCCACCAAACACTTTAGAGCCAACTTGCTTGTCATCCAACTTCACTCGGACTCTGGTGTCCTTAATAAATGATGGTGGCAAGACTTCTGTTTGTCTCTGAATCGCTATTTTCAATCTATTATCCTTTCAATTGATATTCACCTTGGCTCTATACAGCCGTTCAACGGAAGTGAAAAGTTTAATTTGCTACTAGCAAAAGTTAATCATTAAATAATTGCTCTGTCAATATGTTCCATACAGAAAGTATAGCAGGTTCAAATCTATTTTAACGCTTCATCCAATTGTGCCTGACTAGCCGCTAACTGCTGTTCTCTTGCTTCTTGTAATTGTCTATCTTTCACCGCTTGCTCATTTGCAACACGAAGTTGTTCTGCTTCATCTGCTATAAATTTCTTTTCTTTTTCAATCGCATCCAATACACTCTGTGGGGCCTGCTTTTCATAAACACGTTCTTTGGCTCGATTTTTTATAGTATTTTGATATTTCTGAATATAGATTATGGCAGCCTCTGGAGATAAGACTTTACCATCTACCTCCAAAGAAGCTCCCTCCGCACGAGGTTTCCCCCAGCAACACCCCTCGTCACAAGTTCCGCAATCAAACCTACCGTTGATTTTGTGCCCACCAGACTCAGCTTCAAAAGTAATATACACTGTTCTGCCACTCTCTTCATAATTTGCGTCAACCACTTCCCCTTCAAATTTTTCATCTTTCTTCGCATCGAGATAATATTCCCTGTACATTGACGACACTCTCTGTTCATAGGTCATGTGATCTTCACCCGCTTTGGTATTACGCTTATTTTCACCGGACACCTGATTCCAAGCTTCTTTAAAAAAATTATTCATGTGGATATTGTTAATAGTAATCAATATAATACTAACATAATATTTAAACCATTCGCCTACCAATCTTATACCAAGCTCTCCAATGGTTTAACTACTTGGTTTCTCCTTCGATTCTCGGATTCCATAGAAAGTAAAATACCTAACCCATAATCGTCTGCACTATTTATCTTAGAAAAGGTATCTTTGTCTACGAAATACACATTCACACCATTTTCAATCATCGTATCAAGAGCAGATGGATACTTTGTTTCTTTGGTTGGCTTCACTGGTTCGGAACTCGTCCACTCTTTTTCTCCCATGCCAAGGTCTGGATTATAATCGAAAGTGTCACTAGGAACTTCATACACAACACCTCCCTTGTCCCGTGTGATAAATTCTTCTCTATCCATACAAATAACCACACATAGAATGTCAGAATAGTAGCCGATCGTCGTCCAATCATCATTGTGGCCCTCAACCATAAATACCGATGCCAAGGCTTTATCTGGAGTTGAGAAAATCACAGGACCCTCACCGCCACCACGATGTCTACCTTCCATAGGTTTCAGCTCTTGAATATTTGGCGTTTGGGTTCCCACATACAAAACTTCCGGCTTTTCTTTATTCTCAAAATATGGGCTTTCTAAGGGATTCATGCAACAAGCATAGCAAATTTAGACTGAGTTTACAGTTCAGTAAAAACTCTGCGTTCAATTCAGACTAGGGTCACTATCCAAACTTTATTATAAGCGTGTTGGAAAATGGAGATTATATGGCTAATTTATTCACCCAACTCGACGCCATAAAAAGTGAACTGACATACAGGGTGTGATTTGGT
>CAIQCA010000123.1 GCA_903870235.1 uncultured bacterium | reverse complement strand
CATGCTGTTCTTATCGAAAAGATAGTTGAGCAAGATGAGGCTGCTATGACTGAATTCCTAGAAGGTAAATCTTTCGAAGGTCAGATCGATCGTTTGAAAGCCCTTGTTCGCAAGGCTGTTATTGCCAACCACATTTTCCCAGTTTTCACTGGTTCAGCCCTCAAGAACGTTGGTGTTCAACTTGTTCTCGATGCTGTTACCGACTATCTTCCTTCACCTCTGGATATGCCAGCTATAAAAGGCATTGATCCAAATACGGGTGCAGAGATCGAACGCCACGCTTCAGATGAAGAGCCTTTCTCGGCTTTGGCTTTCAAATTGCAGAACGATCCATTCGTCGGAGCTCTGACATTCTTCCGAGTATATTCTGGAACTATAGAAGCTGGTACTTATATTTACAATGCGACAACTGGCAAGAAAGAACGCCTCGGCCGTATCGTCCGCTTACAAGCTGACAAGCGTGAAGAAGTGAAGAAAGTCTTCGCTGGTGAAATCGCTGCCGCTGTCGGTCTCAAGGATGCTCTTACTTCACACACGTTCTGTGATGAAGCTCATCCTATCGTTCTAGAAGTTATCAAATTCATGGAACCGGTCGTGTCACTACGTATCGAACCGAAGACAAAGGCTGATCAGGAAAAGATGGGTATGGCTCTACGCAAACTGGGGAATGAGGATCCCACTTTCAAGATTTCTTCTAACTCGGAGACTGGTGAGACTATCATTTCAGGTATGGGAGAACTCCACCTTGAAATCATGGTCGATCGTATGAAGCGTGAATTTGGAGTTGAAGCCAATGTCGGTGAGCCTCAAGTAGCTTATCGCGAAACTATCCTTGGTACTGCTGAAGCCGAACATAAGTACATCAAGCAGACTGGTGGTAAGGGTCAATACGGTCACGTCCGCCTCACTTTGAAACCTATGGAGAAGCTTGCTGAAGGAGAAAAGATTCCAAAAAATACCAAGCGTTACGATGATTTTGAATTCATCAACTCCATCAAAGGAGGTGTTATTCCGCAAGAATTTATCCCAGCTGTTGAAAAGGGAGTTCATGAAG
The DNA here is from genome assembly GCA_903870235.1 of uncultured bacterium. Taxonomy (GTDB): domain Bacteria; phylum Patescibacteriota; class Minisyncoccia; order Phycocordibacterales; family PALSA-1337; genus C7867-002. The sequence continues at coordinate 4,040 of CAIQCA010000123.1, read as the reverse complement.
CCATGGATCGCGGTATCGTTGCTGGTTACAAGATGGTAAATATTTCTTGTGAATTAACATTCGGTTCCTACCACGACGTTGACTCATCGGAAATCGCTTATAAGATTGCCGCTTCTCAGGCCTTCCAAGATGCATGTAAGCGTGCCAAACCAGTTATCCTTGAACCTATCATGAAACTTGAAGTCGTCTGTCCAGAAAAATATATGGGAGATGTTAATGGTTCCATCGCTTCCAAGCGCGGCCAGATCGAGGGTTCAAATCCAAAGGGTCAGGTTATCTCTATCATTGCCAAGGTTCCACTTTCAGAAATGTTCGGTTATACAACACAACTTCGCTCCATGACTTCTGGTCAAGGAAGCGCACAGTTGGAATTCGATCACTATGAAGTAGTGCCAGCTAATGTGGCTTTGGAGATTGCTGAGAAAAGAAAACAGTAAAAAACACCCACACATACTTCTCGACACGCGAAAGGGCTCCTGCAGGAGCCCTTTCTAGTCCTCGGAGATTTCTTGCTAGAAATCTCCTGTGGATGTGTCTCAAAGTATGTGTGGGTGTTTTAAATTTCTTTCGCAGCTTTTTCTTGACAAATATTCAAAGAATTGTAATATCAAATTCAGTAGGTTCTCAATTAGTTAATCTGGGGTCTAGAAAAATTTTCTAGGTGAGGGATTAACGAAAACAAAGGAATAAAGGTATGAATCAGAGATTCGTAATTAATGGTTGGGGTAAATATTTGCAGAATGTGACCATTAGTCAGGAGATGGCAACTGGGCTTGCTGCAGCTCTCAGGCTCAAGGGAGTTCCTGTTGGTATTATGCAACAGCTTTTTCAACTCGCGGATCGCAATCCAGAGTTGTCTCAGAAGATCTTCGGAGATATGGCCCAGAAGTTTGTCGACGAGATGCCGCCCTTGGTGACGGAGATCGTGGTGCCTACCCCGAAGTTTAATCCGATTGATCGGTTGGCGCCGCCGCTCAATAAGAATCGTTGGTCAGTTCGTGATCCAATTAATTTGGAGCGGTTGATCCAATCGGGAACCAATCCGCCGGGTGATGTTGGCAAGACAAAGACGAAATTCTGTGTGGTTCAGTTCTGGAAAGGCTGGTCGCGTTACGCTACGTTGTTGAATGCCGGCAGAATGGGTCTGTGTCCACCTTCGATTCGCGAAATCATGTGTTTCGCAGATTACTGCGTAAATCGCATGAATTCTAACCCGATTCCACCTGGGTATACACTGAATAGTTTAGTGTCACCGTGGTTGTATGAAGAAAAAGCAGAGTTGCCTTATCTTCTAGGGATCGCATATGACGAAGATTTCATAATCACGGAGGTTCCAATCGGAAATTTTCGTGACGAGATTCCAACGGAGCGAAGCGAAGAGATTGATGGTTTTGGCGTTACCTTCCCGTTCCTTTTCGTGAAGTCTTGAAGTTTCGCCGCCCTCGTGCATTGTTTTGCACAGGGCGGTTTTTTTGTTGCCGTATAACAGTTGCTTGACTCTCGTCGCTATAAATTGTAATGTGCAGAACAGACAAGTTCTAGTTAATCCCGATTTAGGCCCAGATACAATTTTTGGGAGAGAAGTCGGAAAAACATGAAAGGAACTGAATATGTCTACGGAGTTAAATGCGCAAGATGTTATGGCTGCGGCGGGTCATCAGTCAGAGATCATGGTTCGTTTGTGCCAGGCCATATTGAGGAACGGTGCACCACCTGCGATTATTGGAAGTTTGCTTGCACCAGGTAACGAACGTATCTTTGATGGCATGGTGGACGCGATCGTCAAAATCGCTCGCCCTATTATTGAAAAGTACAAAGTTCCTTCCGGTTGGTCTCGCTCTACTGTTGCTTTCTATACGAACAAGAATCCCAACATGTCGCTTGAAGTTTACATGCGATTGTGTGATATCTCTAGGCAGCTCAACTATTTTGAGGGCGACATGGATGCCGATCTTCTGCAAAAGTTCAATGATCCATGGTGCGTCGACAAGGCAGAGCAGACGATTTTCAGCATTGTCCGCTTCTGGGAAGGGTGGTCAATGGACAAGGTACTTTCGGTAGCAGATGAACTCGGGTTGAAGGTTCCATCGGCTCTGGATCTTGTTCATTTCGCTGTTTATATTTCAAAACAAGTTCGGCATAACAATAACCTAATTCCCGATGGTTATGTTCTCCGGCAAGTATTGGCAGTTCCCAGACTCGTTCCAATGTCTGAAAACTTCAATGTCATACCAACATTTAAGGTCTCAGATCGATGTGTTGAGTTGGGATATGTCCCATGTTCGGATCGATTCCAATTGGCTTCTGACCCGGCTTTGACTCACAAATTTGGAACTTTCCTCCCGTTCCTGTTTGTTGATAAAGCGCCAGTCAAACCAACCGTCCCCTAAGTCCCGCCGCTCTGTGCGATGTTTTGCACAGGGCGGTTTTTATTTATGTTAATATTTAGTCATGAAAAATCACAAAGTACCGTTGTCACTGCTAGTTGTTTATTTGATCGTTTTGATCTGGTCAGCAGTCAATCCAACCGATAGGTCTGTATGGATCGTAGAAGCTATCACTTCTTTTGTTCCTGTTCTTATATTACTTATTCTTTATATAAAAAATATTCGGTTTAGTGGTCTGGCATATTTTTTGATGGCATTTTTCCCAATTATGCATGTCATCGGAGCACATTACACATTTGCCAACGTGCCTTTTGATTGGTTCGACCACCTTTTTGGTTTCACTAGGAATATGTATGACCGTGTAGCGCATATGACGGTGGGATTCTATGCTTTTGGAATTGCAGAAATATTGTATTTACGCGGCCTCGTAAAAACCAAGTTTGTTGCTTGGTCTTATGCGTTATTCGCGATTATGGCTCTAGCGGCGGCTTATGAAATATTTGAATGGCTCTACGCAGTAAATTCAGATCCTTCAGCCGGACTTGCTGTGCTTGGTTCACAAGGAGATATTTGGGATACGCAAAAAGATATGCTTATGGATACTATTGGAGCTGTCATCGGAGTGATTATCTTCGAAATCAGACGAATCAGATCTTGACCCCATTTTTAAAAAACCGTCACAAGACGGTTTTTTGTTAGATTTGTTTTTATTGTAGTTTTTATCTTGGAAAATCGTTGATCAATTTGTCCGAATAATAAAAGCTTCCAGCTAGTCCACCGAAACTATAAGTTGAGGTTCCTATACTTATTTCTGCACCACCAACTTGTGGATCGGCGTTTGGTTTTGAGTTTGTAAAACCAATATTGAAAAGTGTAGCCAATATTTCTGGTCTATCGGAAATAGGGAAGCCGGCTTTGTTCCATTGTGACCCGATCTCTTTTATCAAGATTGCTGCATATAAATATGAATAATAACGATCATGTTCGTCTGTTAGACGGTTAAAGCGTTGTGTATCAGTATCCTCTGGAATGGCTGTATTACTGGCTATTCCTGCACTTGTGGTGCTTGTTAGAACTGTAGAGCTTCCAAAATCGAGAGTATGACTGTAGTTTACTCCTAGATACCAGACCGAATTCGAATCCTTGAGGTTGTTTTCAATCTCTCGCGCTGTATCTTGTTTGATTCCCATTACGCCCCAAGAAAACTGGCTTTGATTTCCGAGAATTTTTAATGGAGCAAAAATAGTTTTGAAGATTTCTCTGTTGTCGTGGAAAAGGCGGAGTTGCTCGACGATCAAAATAGAAACGATCACACGTGATGAGACCCCGGTTTCTTTTGAGACTTTATTTATAACCTCCTTATCTTTTATTATTGCTTCTTTCAATGTCTGCCACTCTTCTCCCTGGGCCCATTCATCTGAACTTGTGCTCGCCGATAGCCCGCTGCCATTTTTCAAAGATTGTTGTTTGAAGAAATCATGCTGGCGATCGATTATTCCTGACGTCTTGGTCCAGCCCATTTCAACAGCAAGATATACAACCACCAAGACAAAGCCGATAGCTGCAAATATGTAGATTACTATTTGTAAGGCTTTACGCATATGTTATTTCATAACTATACCATTATGAAGTTGTTGTGGATAACTTTAGCTG
>CAIQCA010000122.1 GCA_903870235.1 uncultured bacterium | reverse complement strand
GTTGCAGGCTTTAAGACGTTGCTTCAAATCCTCTGGCGTGTTAAAGACAAAAACGACAAAAACAACAAGAATGACGGAAAAGACGATAGAGGATGACGTGGTCATGTTCATTCACCGCGAGAGTGATCAAGATGCTGGTGGTCGTAAACAAGAGGCCGAAATTCTTATTGAAAAGCATCGTAATGGTCCAACTGGCTTGGTCAAGTTGTACTTCGACCAGAAGAAAACAACCTTCTTGTCTGTTGATAAAGCTGATTTTGGAGATTTTGATAAAGCATAACAGAGCATAAAAAGAGGCGCCAAGTGGCGCTTTTTTGTTATAATACCCCCATGGATTCACTCCGCAGACTTGAAGAAATATTCTCACACTTCCCTGGCATAGGACCAAGGCAGGCTAAGAGATTTGTGCACTATATCCAAGGGAAATCACCAACCGCAGTAAAAGAATTAACTGACCTGATACAGGAGGTCAAGAAAAACACCGGTGAATGTAACCAATGTCATCGTTTTTTTACCAATGGTTCTAAAACATGCACGATATGTTCTAATCCCGAACGAGACCAAACAACTTTGATGATTGTAGCGCGTGATTCAGATTTTGAGACAATAGAGAAAAGTGCTGTCTACAAAGGATTATATTTTGTGCTTGGCGGCACAGTTCCGGTACTTGATAAAGAGCCGGACAAAAAAATCCGACTGAAAAGTTTGTTGGAGCGTGTTAATAAAGACGGCGAATCATTGAAAGAAATAATCATCTCCACAAACACAACTCCAGATGGAGACCATACTCGCGATATCCTGAAAGATGCCATAAAGAAAATAGCGTTGCCACAAACAAAAATATCTGTTTTGGGACGAGGGCTTTCTACTGGAGCTGAACTGGAATACGCAGATAGCGAGACGATCAGAAATGCGCTTGGAAATAGGAAGTGAGTGCGTATAAAATCTGGGTCTTATTACACTTACGGCATGATCCACGTCGGACTATTCCTCAGTGCACCAGTATGACTATGACCAGATCTATCGGCTGTTGTATCGCCAGACCCTTCATTAAATTTCCAATACGCAACGGTACTGCCATCAGAACCTAGAGAACGAGGACAACCACTGGAACACTCAGAAGTAATATCTCGGGCCGTGTTAGAAATACGCATTTCATCAATTGACCCATTCAATGGCCACTCAGAATTTGTTCCACCTTCACCTGAACCATCGTTATATGTTCCCGCAATAATATTGTAGGACGGCGAGGAGAAAGTTCCAGAAATAGGAGTTGAACCGACGTTTGTCCCATCAATATATTGAATAAGACTTGAACCATTTCTAACCAAGGCAACGTGATGCCAGCTACCATCATTTATCGATGCGCTTCCACTTACACTAAAAAGTCCTTCATCGGTTTTAACATAACTACACGCAGTCCAACCAGATCCACATCTATGATCAAGGGTGATTGTATATCCCTGCGCACCGCCTCCACCGGTGGTGTCTATAAGTGCTGGCTCAGCCCAATTATTTTGTAAAGTATTAACCCAAACTTCGATAGTAAAATCGCCTGTAGGATATAAATCACTACTGAATGGAACCATCATGTACTGATTGCTGCCGTTTAAGGATAGTGCATAATTCGTCTCACTCGGAGTCCCTCCTCCCCCACCTCCAGTACTACCAGAATAACCACCAGTAGCAGTAGGTGGAGTGTGATTGGTAGGTAGAGGACCTAGGAAAGCGACAACAGGTGTAGTAGTGGCATAACCAGGTTGGTTTGTGAAGCCGATCTCTGTGTCT
>CAIQCA010000121.1 GCA_903870235.1 uncultured bacterium | reverse complement strand
CGCTAGTTGCGGTCTCGTTTATTACCTTTGGCTTTGATGGTAGAACGACGTCGTATGTCATATATTTTTTTATTAATTATATAAAAAGATTTCTAATAATACATTAAAATGTCCTCAATGTCTAGCGAGTATAGAACTCGAGCACTGAACGAACGTCAAATAGGAGTCCAGTCATGTCTGCCACAGGTTCCCCATCTACTGTGATGGTTTTCGTATCTGGATTGATCTTGATCCAAGCTGGAACGGCAATAGTCTTCAAATCCTCATCTAGTTTGGCAAAAATACCCTTTTTCTTGCTTCCTTCGCGGATAGTTATGATATCTCCAACCTTCACCTGGAAAGAAGGAATATTAACAATCTTTCCATTTACCATGATATGACCGTGGTTAACTATTTGACGTGCGCCAGAACGAGAGAGGCTGAAACCAGCACGTAGGACGATATTGTCCAGACGGCCTTCGAGAGCGCGTAAAAGGTTCTTGGCGTTGTCACCCTTAGCCTGAAGAGCGGCGCTAACATAATTTCCGAATTGACCGCTAGAAACACCATAGCTGTAACGAGCCTTTTGTTTCTCAAGCATCTGGCGACCATATTCACTCTTACCACCACGGCCTTTCTTCTTGGTCGTCTTGGCTTGTGAGCGCATAGCAAACTTTTGCGTCTGAGTCTTTTTGAAGACTGGCGCTCCGAGGTATCTTGCTTTTTTGTAACGTGGTCCGATTTGCATATGATTATGTTTATATTAAAATTTTGATTTTAATGATTGAAAATTACACACGTCGTGGCTTCTTTGGTGTTGGGCCGTTAAATGGAACTGGAGTCTCATCTGTGATAGAGACAATGTTCACACCTTTGCTGATAAAACCGCGAATTGCTGACTCGCGACCTGATCCAACTCCCTTAACAACGACACGAATCTCCTTGAGACCAATATTTGCGGCCTTTAGGGCTAGAGTCTCTCCAACCTTAGCAGCTGCAAATGGAGTACCTTTCTTGGCACCACGGAAACCTGCACCACCGCTTGAACCCCACATAAGAGCATTACCCTTATCGTCGGTCAACATAACCTTGGTGTTGTTGTAAGTTGATTGTACATGCAAAACGCCCGTTTCTACGCGCTTTTTTGATGAAACTGAAGGAGCTTTCTTTTCTGCTCCCGCATCCTTGGCATCTGTTGATACAATTCGCTTTTTTCCCATGGTAATTTAAATAATTTATTAATTCTTATATTTCAGACTGAATTTTATGTCTTCTCTTCCTTGCGGCGACCAGATCCCATAGTCTTACGAACATTGCCACGAACTGTACGACAATTTGTCTTTGTGCGCTGACCTCGTGTTGGCAAATGGCGGGCGTGACGACTCCCGCGGTAAGACTTGATGTCTTTCAAGCGTTTAATATTTGAGGCGACCTCGCGTTTGAGATCACCTTCTATTTTGTAGCTCTCGACGAGCTTACGGACTGCATTTTCTTGTTCGACTGTTAGGTCCTTTGGCTTGACTCCACCGTCGATCTTAGTAACCGAAAGGATATGACGTGCGCGAGAGTTGCCGATACCATAAATAGCTGTGAGTGCAAACTCTATTCTTTTGTTTTCTGGAAGTGTTATACCGAGGATACGCATATGATTTAAAAAATTAGCCCTGACGCTGTTTATGACGAGGGTTTGAACTGCAGACAACATAGATATAACCACCACGGCGGACCACGGTGCACTTAGGACAAATCTTTTTGACTGAAGCTTTTACTCGCATATATTATTTAAAAACGTCTAGTAATTCGCGCTCTACCTCCGTATGGATCTATGACCAGCTCTACTTTGTCCCCAATGAGAACTCGTATTCTGTTCATCTTCATCTTACCCGCAAGATAGGCTAGAACGATCTCTTTTGATCCTTCGAGCTCAACTCGGAATAAAGTATCGGGCAACGCCTCAACGACGATGCCTTTTGCTAAATTCACTGATTTTGCTGGGTTATCCATTACGAAATTGCGCAGACACACATACTAGCAGAAAGGTGTATTAGCCGTCAAGGGTGTGGACAGCTTTTGAATATACCCGAAGACCAGGCCTCTAAAACCACAAATTCTGCTTATATAAGGCCTATTTAATAGTCTTAACATTGAATATTACACGATCGGGACTTGTGGGTATTTTTGACCAAGGCGGCATAACTTCCCCATCGACGCTTTCTATTACAGGAGCATACTGCTTGAACACTTTTTCCGCTTCGTCTCCAGTTTTGCCCAATACTTTCTTGGTTATTTCAGCGGTAGGAACAACACCAATCAGTTTTATAGTGCCCTTAATTTTCATGGAAATAATTGGTTTAGCGGCAGTAGGTGTAGAATTTTTTGTTTTTGTACTTTGGGACGAAGTAGTAGATGCGGCCGAATTGATTATATTTACACTTAGGGACTCCAATCCTAAAGTATCATACTTCAACGAACCAAAAGCTGATATGGCGGTAGGATCAGCTAGACGACTGATTAAGTCTGTTTTTTTGAAAATCATCCCACTTACTAACCCCTGAACAACCAGGGTGCTGTGTGTTTTGTCTATAGATATAACTGTGGAAGTGGCAAATGTGGAGACGTAGCCACTATCATACATAACATAACCACCTGGAAGTGTGGCGTGGATTTTCTGTAATAAATCTGTGGTTAGATTCGCTCTGATTTGAACTGTGCTGGAAGCCATGACTGATGGACTGACAATACTCTGGGTTCCAACCATCCCTCCAATAATCGGTGCTGTTAGACGAGCATATATAGAGTCATATTTAGGAGTGCCTTTGAAAGACATTATCTTGAAATCACTAACAGAATCTGCTCCGGTAATATTGTAAGCATCTCCTGGTTGATCGGCGACTAGTATGGTGTTAACCGTTCCAGGAACTACCGTTTTCGACGGTGATGTAAGCCCAGGTACAACCACGGAGCTTGTTAGACGGTATACCTTACCAGAGGAATTGATAAAACGCGTTCCAGCTACCAATCTTTGGGCCTGGGTACCAAACGAATTATAAATAGTAATTGGACCCTGTGCCTTGGTAGATATTGCTGGTCCGATAGTAGCTGGCACAGTTGAACTGGCGACACCTTTTACAGTTATAAATGAATATGGAATGGTCCCAGAAGCGGCAACTGTATTTTGTGTAGAATCAAAAGCTAAATAAGTGCTATTTATTTCCATAGAGACATTTTTCGGTGTAATCGTAAATGTGGCTCTGGCAAAATATACTGAGGCGATGTAACCAAGACCCGCAAACAAAACTATCACTCCAACAGTCAACAAAAGCCAGCGTAGCCCTGTTGATTTTCTTCGTGGTTTTTCTGAGTGGATAAATGAAACTTTGTGTGAAGAAATCGGCTCTTGGTCATCATTTTTAATTTTATCTAGATGAATATGCTTTCCATGTTCAATCGGTTCAGAAACACTGTGTTTCTTCGTTTCTATACGTTCAATCTTTTCATTATCAAGATGTCTCTTGTGGTCAACATGAGTGCTGGGTGTGGTTACCGCTTTCGATTGGTTAGATTTAGCACGAATACTCACATCGCGAATTGAGCGGTGACTTGCAGGGATTATATCTTCAACACGTCGAACCATGGACTAATTATAACAGTAGTATTGCTTCTAGGCGAGACTGTTAATAGCTTCCGGATATATATTTTCTGATATTGGTTCTATCTTTGCTTGTGAGCTAGGAATCCTCATCAATCTGGCGAAAACCTTGGCGTATTTTTCTGACGAGATAAAGGCGTGAACCAGCGAATGATATGGCACTTGAGCAATCTTCAAAAATTCATGATATTCCCGTGACCAGCCTTGCAAGATTTTTTCTATAATTATGCTGGAGTTACGACCATGCGTCGGATCCAGGTTCATGTCAGCATAAAGAGCTAACATAGACTCGGCGGTGTGATCGTTTACAGCCATAGCGATAGAAATTCTCTTGACTAAAGTACGTATACCAACTGGATATGAAGCAAAGTATACATTACCGGTTTTGCTGATACTGATAAGGTCAGTGATCTCATTGTGCAAGTGTACACAAATATGGTCAGAAGCCGCTGGAACAAGTTTGAGACTAGACACATAATGTAATATCAAAGATGAATGAAACTTAATGTGTTTGGCTGTAGATACAAGTTCACATATTTCAGTTATTTGAGATATAAGTTGACTACTAGCGGAACTAACAATAAAAGAGACATCTAAAGTCTGAGCTGACTTTCCTACCCAATTTGTCGTTGAATAACCATTTAGCAATACCGCAAAAACTTTCTTCTCAATGACACGTATTTGACCAGTTCTATGAGCTTCTTCGGTAATGTGGAGAGTTGGCTTGGCATCCTTGTTTTCCAAAAGCGAAGTGACTAGTTTGTCTGTAATCTTTGTTTCCTTATTGAATGACGCTGAAACAACCTGGGCTTGGGATACAAGCCAGGGAGAAGAAATTATACAGTGAACAGCCCCGATTTCTGCGGCTCTGTATTTACTGTCGCCACTATCTCTGCGCAAAATAAAATCTTTCAATATGCCTTGAACGATGATTCTTACAGCTTCCAAGGTATTTTCTGTCAATGTCTTGCTGTTTGCCGTTCCACGTAAAGGTATCTCTATCCCCATTTCAAAAATAATATTTTTTCCGATGACTAAAGAGCCGCGCACAGATGAACTCTGTATGTCTAACAATAGAGCAGGAGAATTTCCTAGTTTGTTCGAGGAAGCCATTGGGTGTATTTTACAGTGAAGAGGTGCTTAAGAGCAAGTGAATTTTTATCTTCCGGCCACCCATGTAGGACCGGAGAGTGTTCCTGTATAACCATTTGAACCAGAATCTGCGGTTGTATCGCCTGTGTTTTCATTGAATTGCCACAATGCAACCGTATTTCCTGTAGACGTTAACGTTGATGGTGGAGTAAAGCCACCAGCATCATACAGTGCGGTGTTAGAAATTCTTACAGAATCCACCAAACCATCTATGGGCATAGTCCAAGGAGATGATTCACCCATCCATGTACCCTCATTTATATTGTTATTGCCAGAACCAGCTGATTCTTGTTGAAGGGTACCATCAAGAAAAGTTCGTAAGGAGCTACCGTCATATACCGTGGCAATATGGTGCCACTCCCCAAGAGAAATTTCTGATCCAGTAGAATTACAGGCAAAAGCATAATTACAACCGGCTACTGTACCAGAGGGAGATACGGACAAATCCCAACTACCATCAGTTCCCGGATTCATCTTTGCCAAAACTTCACCACCACGACCACCAGTAGGATAACTGTTTAATTTTATCCAGGCTTCTAGTGTCCAAGGGCCACCACTAATGTCGATATTTCCAGTGAATGCCACGTAGCTGTCGCTTCCATTGAATTGTAGTGCGTATCCAGGCGTCCCTCCGCCTCCCCCACCTCCAGTACTACCAGAATAACCACCAGTAGCAGTAGGTGGAGTGTGATTGGTAGGTAGAGGACCTAGGAAAGCGACAACAGGTGTAGTAGTGGCATAACCAGGTTGGTTTGTGAAGCCGATCTCTGTGTCT
>CAIQCA010000120.1 GCA_903870235.1 uncultured bacterium | reverse complement strand
TCTTCTGGTCCCGAACCAGACGTGTCTCCCATAGCACTGCATCGGCTGTGTTAACTAAAACTTGCTAATTTTTTGAATTCGGTAGTAACTTGAGTATCATAGGTCTTCTGCTTCAACCTCTCGGCCAATTCCCTCTGAAGTAATTGGTACAGCTCCTGGTAGTCGGAATTGTAGTCGTAATTGACGAAAGAAACATATGCCCCGAAACCAGCATTTTCTCTTGACCAATCGTACGATACCTTTGCGACGAGAAGGGGGAGTCTTGGTAATACTTTTTTAGACACCTGCCCTAACTTATACAATATCTTCACGACCCAAGGAGGAGATTTCAATAGGGCCTTTTTGAACAGTCTTCCCTGTATTAGGACATCCCTTTTCAAGAGAACGAGACACTCATCGTCACCGAGATGATACACTACTTGGAATCGATCGGTTTCCAAGACAATAGTCGCGTAGACATCTTCTTTATATTCCTCGCCATTGTGTTTTGATACTTTGGCGTAGTGCAAGGTGTTCCAATGAGATTCCGGCAAGGCGTGGTCTATCTTATGAGCTACCGAAGCGAACTTCGCCCACTCTTTGGATTCCACTTTGCCAATATCCTCAGCCTCACTCTCTACTTTACTGAGAGCTTCCTTGGACATTGCGATCTCCGCATCTACGGAGGTGTCATTTTCGAACATGTAGTTCGCTCCTATGCAGTGAGGTCTATGTGCTGCCCTAATCCTTCTGCTAATAGCTTATCGTTGAATACTTTGTTCATCTCTCGACCGTTGTCGATCTGTTGATTGGCACGTTCCGATGTAGTGAGCTTGGAAAAATCCCGCTGATACGCGAGAACCTTAACTATCGCGGCGTCGTATGCGTTCTCGAACTTGACTTGCGTGTTTGTTATCATCATAACTATTTAGTCATCCTTTTTACGATGTTCATCACAAAGACATTTGATCCACCCGCTATCGTTACAGTGGCCCGGCTTGCCGCACACCTCGCAGATTGTTCCGCTAAGATGTTCTGCGAACCAAATCATTCCATGAACGAGGTCATCTGTGCCGTCGGTATAAATGCGAAGAGTCCCGAATTTCTCTTTGACTTGAACGAATTCAACTTGAGGCTTATGGTTTGCGGTTAAATAGCTTTGGATAGTCCCACAGAGATTGTCGAGAAGGTCATACCAACCATCTCCAGTCTCAATCCCCCAGCACATGCAGGTTTGTTGCATATCCAAACCATGCTGGGCAAAGAGCAGCGGATATTTGTCAAATAGCTTCTGTTGGAGTTCCTGCTTCACGCTTTTCAAGCCCCCACTTTTCACTGCCATGCTGATCGCAATCTCCACAAGAGCCCTCACGACCACCGCAGAAAAACATAATGTGGTATTCGGATTCGAAGCTCTTTTGATCCACTTCGAACGTTTGCCCATCCGTTGTTCCTAAAGTGATTGTTGTGGTAGTCATGTCGAGCACACCAGCAAACTTATCCTTGATTGTCTCGTATACTTCTTGATTTGTCATCTTAATAATATCCCCTTACCTCGCGGAAAGGTAAACACTAAATAGATCAGGAGGCGAATCAATGCCAACAAAGATTGATAATGGTGCTCAGGTCGCTGCTGAGCATGGGATAGAGCGCTCACCAAAATGGCCTGCTGCTGAAAAAGCCCATCTCAAAGCCCATCCGTATTGTGAAGTTTGCGGACCAACTATGGATCCGAAAGTCAAGGTTCAAGTCCACCACGTCATCCCGTTTCATTTTTGTATTCTACTTGATCGCGCGTATGCTGAAATCGATGATCGTAAATTGATCACGCTCTGCGAGACCGAAAAAGGAGCTCCTGCGCCTAATCATCATCTCACCGCAGGGCACAGTGGAGATTTCCAGAGTAGCAATGTCAACGTCAGACAAGATGCGTTCGTGTTCTTTAGGATGGACGAGTCCACTATCAAAAAGAATGCCCACTATCTTGAGAATGTCAAAAACAGACTCAAGCCGTGGGCTCAGATGACCGATCAGGATAGGGCAAACCTTACTGCACTGATTGACCGCCTGTACCCTGTTCCGAAGGTTGGGGGTTAGTCCGCATTTCTTTCTCGACCGCCGCCTTGATAATGTTGACCATCAATTGATTGAGAGTGATGTTCTGAGCATGAGCTTCTTTTGCAAGAGCAAGGATCACATCATCACTAAGATCAAGAGGAACTACTACGTCCTCGCTCATATTCTCTCCTTATAAGAAGACCCCAGGAGGAGTTGAACCTCATCGCCCTTACGGGAACAGTTTTGCAGACTGTCGGTAGCACCCGCTGCCCGCTGGAGTCATTTATAAACCCAGGCTTCCTTGAGCGGATCCCACTCAGCATTCTTGGCGCCTTCACCAAGTTTATCCATTTTCTGTTTGAGAGCATAGATGCAATCAAACGGATCTTCGTGATTCGGGTTGCTATAGCCTGTCGCATTTAGAGTGGGCGGAACGCCGTAGGATCGATACAGCCCTGACTTGCAACCGCAGTGAAAACAAATCCCTTGAAAGC
>CAIQCA010000119.1 GCA_903870235.1 uncultured bacterium | reverse complement strand
TGCTTTTTTGGCTTCATCAAATAAATCTTTAACCTGAGTAACTATTATTTCTCTTTTTTCCAAATCATCCTCCTCAAAATATTTTAATACCAGGCTATCTATCTCTGCACATTTTGCCTCGTCATTTATTACACCTAATAATGAAAGTACCCAGAGAGAGTCTTTACCATAGACTGTCTCTATTTCTTTTATAGCCAAGATCGATTTATCAAATTGCCCACGTTCCCATCTTTTGAAAATTTCGTGACCAGAGAACTTGTCCGTCATACCTCTATATACAATGATCCTTTTTGCAATAGCCTCCAATACTGGAACATATTTCATATAATTATAAATAGGTCCAGTCGTTTCTCTCCAAGTAATACCTATCGGTACCAACAATTCTTCGTTGCCATCAAGTATAGTCTGGACGGTAAGATCATTTATGACTTCATTGAAGCCTATCAACTTATCTTGTTCTTCTGTACTTTTCCATGGCGAACGAATACGATAGCCCACGCGCGCCTCATATATACCACCGTCTTTGTCTGCATAATATTTCCTAGTAGAAGCCCGATGGATGGCCTCATGAAGAACTCTAGAGAGTAAACGGGCTTTTGTTTCAGCCTTATCTCTATTCACATAGATAGCGTCATTCAAAGAACGAAACTGAGCTATACCGTCAAAATCCGGAAATTGCTTGCTAAAAGCCTCGTCCGAAAGAATATGTACCCTCTCCATAGGTATTGGTTCAAAATCCTCAATTCCCAAAGATTTCAATTCATTTTGCAAAAGAATATTAACGGTGTTGATTATTTCGATTTCTTCTTTAGTTTTTTCTGATTCACCATCGATATTCTCGGCCGCCTTTTCTGACCACTTTTTTAGTGATTCTGTTTTTTGAGACTTTTCATCTTCAGTGTATTTTCTACCAATAAATTCAAAGTTTTCTTTCATGTTGAGTGAGATTTTTAGAGTTGAAATTTATAGCTGAAAAATCTGGATTAACTTTTTTACTTTCTCCCAGTGCTTCCCCACCTTCCTTGACCACGAGCATGATCCGATAATTCCGCGGTTTCTTCTATCTCTGCAATCTCGACCGGATATATGATGATCTGCGCGATCTTGTCACCTTTTTCAACGGTATATGGTTCAACACTCAAATTTATAAGAAGAATATTGTACTCACCGCGATAACCAGCATCGAAGACGCCGCCCATGGTATGCAAACCAGCTTTGGAAATGCCACTTTTGTCTTTCACAATAGCCGCATATCCAGTCGGAAACTCCATCGCAAAACCAGAAAAGAATACATGTCGTTCACCTGGCTTCAAGACCTTATCCTCCAAGGAATAAATATCTAAACCAACATCTCCTGGATGAGCATATGACGGCAATTTGGCGTCTTTGTGTAAGCGTTTTATTTTTAATTTCATAATTGACAGAGGTTACTTTTTTAAAGCTTCATCTATTCTCTTGGCAAGAATTTTCATATCCTTCTCTTTTTTACCACGAGTCGTCTCCGCGGCAGAACCAAGCCTTATACCGGATGGATCAACTGGTGAACGTGTATCAAATGGAATCGCGTTCTTGTTTACGATAATACCAACCTTCTCTAGACGATCACTGGCTTCTTTTCCAGGGACTGCACCAGCTCCCTTCTCATTCTTTTTACCACCATTCCAAGTATCCACCAAAATAAGATGTGAGTCCGTACCTCCGGAAATGATGCGCCAACCACGCTTGGACAATTCGTCCGCCAATACAGCGGCATTTTTCACAACCTGTTTAGCATATTTTTTGAAAGCTGGGCTAGCTGCCTCTTTGAGTGCCACCGCAACTGCAGCTATCTGATTTTCATGAGGGCCCCCCTGAAGTCCTGGAAATATAGCCTTGTCGATCTTCTTATCGAGCTCGCGCGGTGACGCTTGGCCTGGCTTGTCTTTTCGTACAAATATGAGAGCTGATCTAGGGCCACGCAAAGTTTTATGAGTTGTTGTTGTTACAATATCGGCATATGGAAAAGGTGGTGGATATACCCCGCCAGCAACCAAACCGGCAATATGGGACATATCGACCATAAGTAGTGCACCTACAGCATCGGCTATAGATTTCATCTTCGCCCAATCGATCCTGCGAGGATAAGCTGTATAACCGGCCACAATGATAGCCGGCTTCTCTCTCACTGCCGTCTCACGAAGCTGTTCATAATTCAAAACTTCAGTTTTAGCATCTAGACCATAAGGAACTTGTGTCCAGAATTTTCCAGTAGCAGAAACTTTGTGTCCATGAGTAAGATGACCACCATGGTCCAGTGACATGCCCATGATCTTTGCAGGATTACCGTTGTTTGCCAGACCCAAAACTCCGACATACACAGCTAAGTTTGCAGGTGAACCAGAGAGGGCTTGTACATTGACATGCCACTTTTGTGGATCGAGACCAAAAAGTTTCAAAGCGCGATCGATACAAAGACTTTCTACTTTGTCGATAATCTCGTTGCCACCATAGTAGCGCTTGCCTCGGCTGGTTCTGGAGATGTTCTTGCAGGAATA
>CAIQCA010000118.1 GCA_903870235.1 uncultured bacterium | reverse complement strand
GTTGATAGATGGTGATTCTATGTCAGATTTTTCTATGGAGACACTTCGATTTTCATAGGTAAGATAAGCCAATATCGCTCCACCAATTGCAGCTACAATCAAGATAAGTGCAATTAGGCCACGTAATGATAGTTTCAAACGACGAATTTCTTTCTCTTCACTGATCAGTTTAGTTTCGTCTTTTGCCATCCTCTCTTCATCATGAGCCATTTTACTTTTGATAACTTTTAGTTCCTCATTGAGTTTTTTTTGATCTTTATCCATATTGATTTAAATATATTAATTATCTTCATGTCTTTACTGACCAACTTCACCAAAGGTGGCAACTTTATCTCCTACATTGATACCTGACTTAACCTCCGTCCAATTACCATCGGATATACCAAGGTCTACCTTTCGCTCGATATATGATCCACCAACACTAGCAACCAGAGCATAGGAGCTACCATTCTTAGAAATAATTGCACTAGCCGGTATAGCTACGACGTTTGAAGCGGAAGCTCCACCAATAGCTACGTTAGCAGACATATCTGTACGTATACGCGAATCTGAATTGTTCAGATAGACTGAGACTTTATAAGCACCGACTCCATTGACAATGGTTTCTGAAAGATCAATAGAAGAGACTGTGCCAGTTGCGGAAAGTCCGGCTCCATAAGCATTGAAGTTGATATTTGCCACATCACCAACAGCCACTGCAGCTATTTCATTCTCGGGTATCATAATATCTATCTTATAGGCTCCAGGACTGATAATGTCCATAGCAACAACATTGGCTGAGAAATTTTCACCAATCTTCGGATTGACACTGGCGACAATACCATCAAATGGAGCAGTAAGCACAGTATCAGCTATCTGGCTTTGGATCGAAGCTACATTGGCTCCGGCCTTTGTCAGCGCCGCTCCAGCTACTTCTAGCGCTTCTGGAGTACTTGAAGCTTGTATCAAAGCCAATTGATCACTTGTAGTTTTGTAGGACTGAAGAGCCGTATTTAATTCAGTATCTGCGGCATTTACCTCAACGGCGGCACCGTTGATTGCGGCCACATATGCATCGATAGTGCCTTGTGACAAACCTGAACTATTTACAGTTAAATGGTTAGCAGCATAAGAAATCGGATCTAAAAATGTCTTGGCGGCAGCTATGTCTTTTGATGCTTCCGACAAAGAGTCCACTCCGATTGGATCTTTCTGTAATAGAGAGTTCCATGTCGACATACGACTAGTCATATCTACGCGAGCAATATTTATGTTGTTTGTAATTTGAGTAGAATCAGTCGGGATCACCAGGGTCGGATTAGCACTCGGATTATTATTGAAAACACTACTAAGTTTATTTAACAAAGCATCTTGAGTCTTTAGATAAGCATCGCGTACAGCTGTAGAGAGGCTTAGCTTAGCGGTGGAAATATTTTGGTTATAAACAGCCAACGTTTGCGCTGTGGCTCCTTTTTGAAGAGCTGACAGATTTGCTTGAGCAGAGAGAACATCGGCTTTGGCGCTCTCAAGTGAAGCAGAGAGTTGACGAGAATCTATAGATGCAAGTATTTGGCCAGCAGAAACAGAATCGCCAACTTTAACGTTGACCATAGCAATACGGCCTCCTTTTTGGAATGACAGAGAAACATGTTGATCTGAATCTACCTTTCCATCAGCAGAAACTATCTGGCGAATCGTCATGACCTGGGCCGCTGTATTAGTCAAAACGGGCTTCTCTTGATGCAACAAAAAATATGCTGCTCCTCCAGCGACAATAACAAAAACTACCACAGCGATAATAATGGTTATCTTATGTTCAAGAATTTTTTTAATCATCTAGGATAATTTGTGAATTAATTGATAAAATTTAATATAAAAACCAACTGAGCTTAAGACTTACTTACCGGGTTAGCAGTTTCCATATCCGCCCTCGTATCACTTTCCACAACCTGCACCCCTATACGTCTCTGTAACATAACCCTGATCTCTTCTGCTATATCAGCATCAATAGGATCAAAAATAGTATCGTTCTCAGCCCCACCTTTCTGTTTGGCATCATCATCACCGGCAGTCATGATTATAAGGCGACTCACACCAAACATTTGATATGCCACAGTGCGGGCCACATCGACGCTCTGGATCTGACGGTAAGGAATAGAAACTTCTTTTATATCAAAAATACCTTTTTTAAGCTTCAGACCAAATTCTTCAAGAGTAAACGTGTAATTGCGAAAATGCATACGAGCAATGGTGTATCCTATGATAAACATGATCACTGCAATTACCAGGATAACGACCGCAATAAAAGAAACGGAAGAAGAAATAACGTGGGAGGCAGTAACTGTGTCTTTGGCAACAAAACTAAAAATACCTGACAAACCTTGTCCTATAAAGTCCTTGGCAGAGCCCAATATAACAGCCAATAACAACAGACCAATAGAGGTAGTTGTTTTTTTAGCCAATAGCAAAAGCCATGTATGGCGACCAAGACGTTGTTCAACGTTGGTAGGAATCATGCGCAGATTATAACATGAGCTAATCTATAAATGTAATGGCTTTCCCCTTCTTTCCAGCACGGCCAGTTCGGCCAATACGGTGAATATAATCTTCATAAGTAGCCGGTAAATCATAGTTAATAACGTGGCTGATGTCAGAAACGTCTATACCGCGAGCAGCCACGTCTGTAGCCACAAGAACCTGTAAATGGTTAGCTTTAAAGAGGTTGAGAGCTTGCTGACGTTTGGACTGATTTTTGTTGCCATGAATAGACTCCGATTTGAATCCACGCTGAACCAAAGCTTCTTTAAGCCTTTCAACTCCGTGTTTGGTCTTACCGAAAATAAGCACTCTAGAAAAGTCTGTTTGTGATAGGAGATCCTGTAAAACATCGAGTTTATTTCGTGAACCAACTCTAACAACATCTTGATCAACACTCTTGGCAGTATCTCCCGTCTTCACAGATATAGAAACAGGATTACGTAGAAAGTCTTTTATTAAAACTTGAATATCGCGTGACATGGTAGCGGAAAAGAAAAGTGTCTGTCTGTCTGCTGGCATACGGGAAATCATGAACTTCATATCATGGATAAATCCCATATCAAGCATACGATCAGCTTCATCTAGAACTACAGTTTTGAATTTTGAAAGGTTAAGAGCCTTTCTTTCAACCAAATCCTTCAATCTTCCTGGTGTACCAATAATGAAATTATTTGAACGACGTAGATTGGCAAGCTGACGACCGATCGGCGCTCCCCCAACGCAACAGACGGAGAATATAGAAAGCATGCGCGAAAACTCTCTGAGCTCATCATCAATTTGTGTGGCCAATTCACGCGTAGGAACCATGATCAGGATCATCTCAGTTCTATTTCTCATCACCTTATCTATGAGAGGAATGAGGAAAGCTGCTGTCTTACCTGTGCCAGTATTGGCAATACCAACCACGTCTTGATTTGCCAAGATATGAGGAATAACTTTATCCTGAATAGGTGTTGGCTCGTTATAACCCTTCTTCAAAATATTAACTTTGATCTTTTCATCTATCTTGAAATCTGTAAAATTGTGTTCCGGTTTGAAATGAGTCGTCTCTTCGGTGATAACAGCCTTGTTAACAAACTTAGAAATATCCGAAAATGAGCTGAAACGTCCGCTTCTGCCACCACCACGGTTTCCCCCATAACCGCCACGACCGAAAGATGGTCTGCGAGGTCCACCACCCTTGCCACCAAAGCTTGGACGACCACGAAAAGCAGGCCCACCAGAACGATGAGCTGAAGATGAACCGCCGTTTCTAAAATGTTTTTGTTGCATGAATGCCAATAATACATTCATCAACTTGACATGTCAAGGATATTAACTATCTTGTAGACTCGTCATAGCCTAAATTTTTGCCAAATTACAGCCAAAAAGCTCGTGATGTGCACTATCACACCGCTGCCATTTGTAGCAATTATTTGCTGTACTTAAAATAACGCTTAACCTTCGCCGCAATACGCTTTTTGGACTTGCGAGAACGTGACGTCTTATTTTTTATGTCTTGACTTGCTCTTTTTGCCATAGACACGAAGTATACACTAAAAAATTTAAAAAGGAATACAGTAGATCCATGACTTACATCACAGTCCTACATATACCTTTTCTTCTCCACTTCCGAAAAATGCTCAAGCGAGTAGCGTAGCATGGTTCGTGGCATAGTTTTGTGGTGTCGCTCAAGGAATTTTATCTCAATGTCACGACCACACCTCTTCCCCACTTCACGCAACATCCAGCCAACCGCTTTATGAATAAGATCATGTTTATCTTTCAATAGGATTTTAGCAATGCGAAAAGTTTCTTTGTGTTGACCCTCTACAATAAAGGCACCAGTAGCAATGATGGCCATACGTCTTTCCCAAAGCGAGTTGGACTTGACCAGCTTAGTAAGAGTCTCACTGTTTATATCCGAAAAGAATTTATTGAATATAGCGTGACCTAGAATTTTATTCGCGCTAAGATCTATCAAATCCCAATTATTTATCCATTTTGTATTGGATAAATATAAATCAACGATTTTTTTACGTTCCAAAAGAGTGCCTCGAGAATACTTTTGCATAAGAATAAATAAAGCGGTCACTCTAAACTCATGCTCTTTTGAATGAAGTAATTTTATGGTATCCGCAAACGACAAATCACAATATTTCTTTGCAATCATGCGTTCATCTGGAACAACAACGCCGATAAATACATCTCCTTCACCATATTGACCTGGTCCAGTCTTGAAAAACCCAGCCAGGAGTTTAGCTTTTTCTTTATTCGCAAGCCCTATCAAATCTTTCTGGAGATTTTCAAGGTTTTGTAAATTTTCCCGTGTTTGTGAGACGCCTTGTTTGATCATTTCATTCTATCAAGAGATTTATAGAGCATACCCGTCAAAAACAATATTAGCGCACCAGCGATTATCAGATAACTTGGGTGTGAATGAAAGAAATCTATCTGGTCAGCAGCAAGTTCTAGACCATGCAAAAAAGCCGAAACACCCAGAATTATAAGCGAAGCGAACAAAAGAGGATATTTTCTCAAGATTGGCTGTGTGTACTTACCGGCAGTATCGTGAACTTCTTTCACTATTTTTTCTACATTTTGGATAGGATCGTTTTGATTCATGTATTTGTTAATTATAATGAAATTGTATAGCAATCTCTTGGTGAAGTAAACAAGACACGTTGACTTGTGATATCCAGCAAAACCAACATATTCTATGCTAACATACCTCTCATGAAAGATAAGAAAGTAAAAATATGGGACGTGGCCGTGATTGGCGGTGGTCCTTCGGGAATGATGGCCGCAGGACGGGCGGCAGAACTTGGTGCCATGGTTATTCTTATTGAAAAAAATTCAAATCTAGGCAAGAAACTACTACTAACTGGTGGAGGGCGATGCAACGTAACCAACGCTGAATTTGATACACGAAAACTCCTAGAAAAGTTCAAAGGTAATGGAAAATTTCTCTTTTCAACTTTCGCTCAGTATGGGGTAAAAGAAAGTCTACATTTCTTCAATTCTAGAAATATGCCAACAAAGGTTGAAGCGGAAAATAGAGTTTTCCCTGTCAGTGATTCTTCTAAATCTGTTCTGGATGTGTTGGTTGCTTATATAAAAGAAGGAAAAGTCACCGTCCTTTCCAATTCGCCGGTTGCCGAAATATTGGAAAAAAAAACTGCACACCGTATAAATTCCGTAGTCCTTAAAAATGGTCAAGAAATCTTCGCTAAGTCCTTTGTGTTGGCAACTGGTGGAAAGGCTTATCCAGAAACCGGTTCTACAGGTGATGGTTTCGCATGGCTCTCGAAACTGGGACATACCATAGTTAAGCCAGATTCTTCACTAGTTCCAGTAATCATTAAAGAAGCTTGGATAAAATCTCTGCAAGGCGTGACCATGTCGGATGTAAAGATTAGTTTGATTCAGGATGGTGAAAAAAAAGAAACTAAAAAGGGTAAAATCTTATTTACGCATTTTGGAGTAAGTGGTCCAACAATCTTGAATATGAGTAAAAAGGTAAATGAGCTGCTTTCCTATGGCGACTTATACCTATCACTAGACGTCATGCCGAAATTCAATTTTTCTTCACTAAATACAGAACTTCAAAATCTCATCAAGAAAAACACCAATAAAAAAATCAAAAACGCTCTTTCGGATCTGGTCCCTTCAGCTTTAGTACCCATTATCCTGGATCAAGCAAATATAAATCCAGACACTTTCGCAAACAGTATCAAGAGAGAAGAGCGAGTTGCTCTCATGAAAACATTGAAAGATATCCCTATGAGAGTTGGTGGATTACTTGGCCTAGAAAATTCCATCGTCTCATCCGGTGGTGTAGATCTAAAGGAAGTTGATTTCAAAACAATGCGCTCACAATTGTTCTCAAATCTTTATTTTGTTGGCGACATACTAAATATCGACCGACCATCTGGCGGTTATAGTCTACAGCTCTGCTGGACCACAGGTTTTGTGGCCGGAACAAATGCAGCTAGTTCATGACAATAGACGCGCAAAATGCGCGTGCGTCTAAAATTATTTCTTCTTAGCAGCAGCCTTCTTAGCCTTCACAGGTTTCTTGGCTTCAACTGGAGCTTCAGCCTTTACTTCCACTGCTTCAATTTTCTTAGAACTAGAACTTGTACCGGAAAGCTTTTCTATCAAAGTATCAAGCTTAGTATTTATAGTATTTAATTGCTTCTTCAAATCGGCTATCTGACTATTGTCAGCCTTTGGTCCCCCATCAAAAGATGGTCTGGAAGCTGGAGTAGAGTGAGATGGAGTAGACGAGTAACCTGCACTGGCTTTATTCTTACCAAAACAATAATTACAATAAACAGGCTTCTCACCGTTTGGACGAAATGGAACTTCACAAGGCTTATTACATTCAGCACATGTAGCGCTGAACATTTGTGTATTTCTGAAATCCTTGCCTCCTGGACGGCCACCAAACCTTGGTCTGTCACCGCCAAAACCACCGGAAGAAGCTCCGCCGGATCCGCCGAAACCTCCTCTCTTGAAGCCACCACCATTTCCACCACCAAACCCACCACGTTGTTTGAAATCTCCCATAGAATTTATATTATATATTTAAACAGTATTATTAGAGGTCGAATCTCCACAAAGACTGATTGCGCCAATATAACACAAGTTGATTAAAATGTAAATACCACAATTTCGCTGTCGCTACCAACACGCATTGGCGGGCCCCAGGTTCCTACACCGCTAGATGTATATACAACCATATTGCCCCATTTCTTTAACCCATAGTCATAACCCTTGTATATCAAGCTCGTAAACAAATTTAATGGGAAAATCTGCGCACGGTGTGTATGACCGGAAATCTGGAAAAACATACCAGCGTTGGCAGCAATATCCAATTGGGATGGTTGATGCTTCAGGAGAATAGACGGCTTGTTTTTATCTATATGCAGACCTGAAATAATAGCCTGGAATTTTGTGGCATTTGTAGAATCACGATCGTCAACTCCAACAATCTGTACTCCATCGACTGTGACCATCTCATTATTGAGAACATGAACTCCAATATTCTTGATAGCCTCTAGGTAAAGCGCATCATCTCGAAATTCTTCATGATTACCAGTAATAAAATAAGTCCCCAAAGCTGGATGCAATCCTGCGAAAGGTTTGATAATTTCTTTTTCATCGACTTTTACTCCATCATAAAGATCACCACCTATAAAAACTATATCTGGATTGAGTGTATTTATCTTTGTAACAATTTCTTGCGCAAATTCTTCACCATGAACGGCTCCCAGGTGTATATCACTAATCCAAACAGCTTTTCTTCCCTGCCATTCAACTGGTAATTGTGGCAAAGTAATGCCGATGTTGTTCACATATATAGCACGTGAATGAACTAGACCATAGGTAGCTATGGTGGCAGCTAGTACCAAGCAAAATATACCAAACCAAGCAACGGAGAGGTCGGGTGCAAATGTTCGTGCGACCAAAACAACCAAAGCATAGATACAAGAAGCTAACAATAGATATGTTGCATAACCAAGCCAAGACGCAGAAATTGTATAGAAAACATGTGTAAATGAATTGTTGAAATAGAAAGTTAAGATAGAAGCCAAGACAAAACTTGCACAAAGGATGATTAAAACAATTCCTATAACCAATTGCCATTTGAAGGAAAGTGCAAAGATAGAAACCACCGCCTTGAAAATAGCCAGGTGGAGGAAGACCAGAGCTACAGAAACTATTGAAGCAAAGATGAATATCATAACTACCAAGGATACAAAGGTTCTAACTTTGCAGATATGGCTTTAGCATAATAATAGTAAATAGCCAGGTTTACAACCAAACTTACAACTACTCCAGCAAATGCGCCACCAACACTTCCAACACCATATGCACCAGCGATTGATCCTACAGCAGATAAGCCCAAAAGGCCCATAACCGCAACAACGAGTGAACAAATTAGAGATGGAACCCAGAACAAGGTAAACATATTGTAAATATATTTCGTGAGTACAGATACTCCTTTGATCCAGTTGTGAACCGGGTCATAAAGAAAATAGAAGATGCCTCCACCAACAACGCCACCGACAACCCCGGAGATGATCGTCATTATCAAAGCAGATACAGTAAAGAATTCCACGTAAGAACCGTATCTGAAACCCGAAGCAACGATGCTGACAATGAAATCAGCTACCATCAATATCGGTACGTAGATCGCAAAAGTCGTAATAGTAGTCATAAACTTAGGATTCTTAGAAAAAGAATCCATGTTGAAACTAGGGGTTGGAGCTGGTGTAGGATTATCTTGTGGAGGCATGTTGTTTATGTGAATTAATAATGATTAATAAGTAGGGCCGCCTATATTATATCACTTTAACAAAAAAGACTGGCCGTGGAAAAGCACCAGTCTTCCGATATCTCAACAACGAAACATAATCGGGCGTTCCTTAAACTCCGGGTTCCAAATATACCCCTGTTCAGTCTTGATGATGGCGCCCTTCTTACGTAGACACAGAATCACTCTGTGTACTGAACCACGAAGAAATTTACGAGTTTTCTTCATGTTTACCCCCAGCCAGATATCACGCACCTTAAGTGGTACCGTCGAATTGATGATGAGTTTCCAAACAGCATCTGCAACGGCGCCATTGGATGCGTACAAAACTGGTCTCTTCACCACATGATATGTATATCCCACATGGTGGACACACACGCCTGAGCGAGAAAGCGTACCATTTAAAGTTTTCCTCCAAAGGAATGTCGTCAAAACATTCCATGGCACATGAGTCTTGGCTGACATCTGACTAGCCAGGAATGGCTGATCACCAACCCTTCTTAAGAAGAAAACCATCTTCGCATAATAATTGTTCGGCTTACACAACTCCCCCTTCGGCATACCCACCTCCATTCATTTTGATGTTCATTTCAAAATAACGTTACAACAAAAAAGCGTGCATTGCAAGTGCACGCTTCGACTAAACTGCGACGATCACTATCGGAGCTTTTGCAGGAGTCCGTCAATGATCGACTTCAAAACCTGATTGGCTTGATCGCCAACTTGCTGACGACACTTGACCACTTCCCAGCTACGACGAATCCCGATACTTTGCAGATCCGCAGCTTCTGGAACCGAGTCACGAACCCCACACCAGAACAATTGAGTGCTGACACTGTGGAGTTTCTTGAAGTAGTTCGCTATTGTCTTGAAGCGGAGAACCTCATTGACTGTCATGTTGCCGATAGCCTCTTCGTCGCAGTTGACGATTGCCGCCGGCAGAAGTCCCATCATGGCATTGTGCACCTCATCGGGAAGTGACCAAACCGTCTGGATACGCTCATCGGAAAGTGTACCGACGAGCTCTTCCCCGATAGCCACCGGCTCCAAATCATCTTCAGAGATCGGTAACTTGGTGCCACTAACGATCGCGGTAACCCGTGAGATGAAGTTGTTGGCGATACTGTTTCGATCCGGGACCAAAACAGTGTTACGCCACTTTCCATCATCATCAACCAAAGTCCACCCATCCCTCAAAGCGGCGATATTGGCCGCCACTACAGGATGTTCTTCGGTAACAGATTGCCAGAAGAGATCATTCAACAACTCAATCCTTGATGTGAGCCGCTCAAGCTCCAGGAGATGATCCCGACAGTCGTGTTCCGTCGTCCCAGCAATTTCATCGTGCAAACGGCTGTGTTTTTCGGCGATGCTTTTGGCGTGTTCTTGAAGAATAGACTTGGCGGCATAGATCCGCCGCGTCGTCGGTGAGTTGATCACCCCACGCTTCACTTCCAACTTCTTCTGCTTGAACTTCGAACCAGAATTTTCTCTAATCTGGCCACTGAGTGCTGCATTGAGCACATCAATGATACCCATCTCTGTGATATCCGGACTCTTCATTTGAAACCTCCTATGGTTTGTTTCGGTCAGACATTGTGAAAAATCGTTATGATTTTCCTACTTATTTCCTAATTTAATACTGGACTAAATATTGGTAAATGTCAAGGCCTAGACATATCTGTCTGGTTTTTCAGTTATCCGGGGATATTCCCTAACCTAGCTCACTTGGAAGTATACAAATGTGCTATATTTAGCTTAGTAAAAGCCTAAACATTAAACACATGAATGAAATTGCAACTCTCGTCTTTGTCGTGTTGGTAATATTCTTTCTATTCGAAAGCTCTACCAAAAAGAAAGACCATAAAAAAGATGGTGATCGTAAAAATGATGATAGGAAGAGTGATGATCGCAGAAAATAACTAAGACTGGCTCCGTGATTTTATAAATTGTTCTTAATCTGTGACAGCACGGTTGTCCATACAATATCAGGAGTTACAAAATCGTGATCTGTTTTGTAGTTGTGACCCCAACGTTCATCTTTAAATGTTATTCCCATGAATTCTTTAGATTGGGAGTATCTAGGAATAAAGTGGCCATGTAGATGCCTAGTCTCATTTCCTAAAAAAGCATAATTGAACCAATCTGGCTGAAATAGCTTTGTTACAGCTTCTTTCAACTTATTCATAATCATAAAAAGCTCTTCTCGCTCTTCTTTTGTTGCTTGCGTCAAATCCAGTGCATCTTCTCGTTTGCACCAAATAATACAACGACCCAAATAGCTCTGGTTTGAAAATATCTGAACAGACCAATATTTATAATCTTTTATAAGATATTTCGAATAATCAATTTCCACACGAGTGATTATACCAGAATTATAAGAATTACAATCCTATTTGAGAACCGTATCTTTTTTCATGTACCAAGTTATACAATTACTCACACCTTGACTCATCGACTTATTTTGTGGTACGTTGAAATTAGACAAAAAGAGAAAGGAAAAGTAAATATGGGAATGCCAAATAATTTGGTGCTTGTGCGCCATGGCGAATCGGAGGGCAATATCGCCGTTGCCATGTCCAAGAAAGGCGACCACAGTGCCTATGAAGGGGCTTTCAAATGACCCCCTCCCCGTACTCCCCTCCGGGCTCGTACGGGGTTTCCTTTTAGATTCATTCGAATTCGAAGGTCGCGTTAGTGCCTTCGTCTTCTACGCCTTGATTACGTATGTAGCGTT
>CAIQCA010000117.1 GCA_903870235.1 uncultured bacterium | reverse complement strand
GGCCGATTAGGTCTGTGTGAGCAGGGACAATTAGATCTTGGTTCAGTATGCAACGCTGAAATACACGACATAGTATTGAAGTTGGTAAATGTCTTCAACTTGTCGGGAGTTTCAGATAAAGTTCTGCATGTCAGCGAACTTGGTTCACTGTATCTTTGTGAATCTGAAATTTTATACCAGTTAAAGAAGCAGACAAGACGCTTTGTCATTTCAATCAGCAAAGAAAGATGTCTGTCGACTGACACTTTGTATGACTGTCTCCATGTGTGGAAAGATGGATGGTGCGCAGAGATTGGTATTGTTGAAATTGCATCTCAACCGTTCAAAATGATTCCACGATTTGAGGAGAACACGCTTCTCGTCGAGGACTATGGTGGAATAGTTCAAATCTGGGGCAAAGGTGCTGGGGCGAATCCAACGGCTGCTGCCATGATTAGCGATATGTCCAAGGTGTTAAATTAATCACGACTGCACATTCGGAGTGTGCAGTTTTTTATTTGAAGCTCCTCGAACAAGGTTCCTGTGCTCTAAGTGGTAGGCATCTCGAGTGCTATAGTCTGATTTCATGTGGACATTACAGGGCTTGATGGGGAGTTCGAATCCCTTATACGCCGCAATGACACACAAGAACTACCGAAGGTAGTTCGACGTGTGGCATCGAGAGACGCTGGAGATGAGAACGGCGGAG
The DNA here is from genome assembly GCA_903870235.1 of uncultured bacterium. Classification (GTDB taxonomy): domain Bacteria; phylum Patescibacteriota; class Minisyncoccia; order Phycocordibacterales; family PALSA-1337; genus C7867-002. Next base: position 6,786 of record CAIQCA010000117.1, on the reverse strand, counting down.
CGATGTCGAGCCAGCAGGCGAGACCGCGAGCCGGTGCCCAGACCGAGGCTGACTGGTCAGCCGAGAGTCGCGGGCGAATCCCATCGTCTCCGCCAACACGAGTTAGCTCGAGAATGTTAGGTAAGTCGAGCACTCTAGTTGCATCAACATAATGATCAATCAAATCAAAAAGCTTAGTGACACATTTGCCAAGGTATTAGAAAGCTGCCCAGAGATTACATATATCGGAGATGGTGTTTTACGAACCAAAGTTAAAGATGTCACATTGGAAGAAGGGATAATTTTAGGGAATAAATTAAAGGAAATCTTAAAAAGATATCGAGGTATTACTGGCTATGGTAGAGGTTTGGCTGCACCTCAGATTGGTGAAGGGGGAGCCGTATTTGTGACATTTGTAGATGATGACTTTAAAGTCTATATAAACCCTAAAATAGTAAGCCATTCAAAAGGATTGAATCTGTTCAGGGAAAGTTGTTTGAGCTGCGGTTACTTATCAGTGGATGTGAAGAGACCTGTGTCTATTGAGATTAAATATGTGAACGAGAATGGTGATATAAAAAGCGAAAAGGCTGATGGATTTTTGGCCCGACTTCTTCAACACGAATATGACCATATGGAAGGAATCATAAACATTGATAAAGCGGAACCAGCATCCATTGAATTCATGTCAGATGATCCGCTGAAGGCCAAATTAAGAGATGTTAAATAATCATAATTTGACAATTTTGCTCTGCTCGAAGCTCGTCATTGCGATATCATAAAAAGTGTCCCAAAAGCCTTACAAGGTAATGAGTCAGAAAGTCATAACTCGAGACACCCCGCAATGACACACAAGAACTACCGAAGGTAGTTCGACGTGTGGCATCGAGAGTCGCGGGCGAATCCCATCGTCTCCGCAACAACTGTCGAAACAGATGAATTGTTATTTAAACAAAAAATCCAGTACCACCGAAGCGGCACTGGATTCGTTTTTTGGGGACCCTTGTTTACTACTTGGCCATCTTGATCGCCGCCGCAATAGTTTCGGCGAGCGACCCATAGATTGGAAAATCCGATTTGGTCGCAAGGCTGAAATTCCGACTTATCTGACTCAAACCAGGAAAACCGGGTTCTGCACCGATGACGATACGAAGGTCTGGATCATTCATCAAACGGCCGCGCCATTCTCCAAGTTCACCACGGGTGTCCATGGCATAAGGTTCGCCACCAGTTCGTGGATAGATCTTACTTTCGCAAGGGAGCCAGAAGATGAGACAACCTACCATGGCCGCCATTTCCATATAGAAGCGTTCCCAGGGAAGTTGCCGATCGAAATGATCCTTTACACCTTTCATTTCAAATGAAATCAGAGGATGGTCTACACCATATCGACATGGAAGTGCCGCATAGAAACGGGGAATACGTTTCCTCGTTTCTAGACAGCCCTTAAGTTGCCAATCATCAGCACCACGCACTGGCCCTGCCAAGAAGAATAAAGGGCCATAAGCCAAGTCTATTTCGTACAATGACTTTGGAAGAGCAATTCTCATTTACTGTCCTTTGGGTTGAATTCTAATCTCAAATTACCTGATTTAGTAAGCAAAGTCTAGGAGGTATTCATATCCACCTACAACTTATCCCCAAACTATGGTATCCTCACTGATGTATTAATTAATAATTAACTGTAAAAACATGGTTAAATCCAATTCCGCATTTATGAAGCCTATGACAGTGAGTCCAGAACTAGCTGCTGTTGTTGGTAAGGGTCCAATGCCTCGTTCAGAAGTCGTTAAGGCTCTCTGGGTCTATATCAAGAAGAACAATCTCCAAGATCCAAAGAACAAGCGCAATATCAATGCCGATGAAAATTTGAAGAAAGTCTTTGCTGGTAAGGCCGTAGTCAACATGTTTGAAATGACAAAGTTGGTTTCCAAGCATCTCTCATAATTTCCGCAGCATATTCTCGAACTAAAAAGAGGGCCTCACATCACGATTGTGATCTGAGGCCCTTGTTCGTACCTACATGAGGTAGGTGAGTGCGAGCGCGTTAATGGTCAGATGCAAGGTGTTGTCCACGATGATCATGAGCCAAGTCGCCAACCAGGGCGGGGTCTCTTTGTAGTAGCCGGTGCCACTGCAATCAGCCCAGACCTTCCACTCAGTCTTCACAGACAGGTATTCCTTTGCGAAAGCGATATACCTGGCGAGACGATAGCGGTCGATGACCGCATGTGTTCCAGCCATCACAACTGCCGCGGCGACCGATGGATGAAGCACGAGGATAAACGGTAGGAGATAGACAAGCGCGTGGACGATCGCGGGGAACCAGCGTTTTGTCTTGTTGTTTGCCATCCAGGCGGATTGCAAAACGTAATCTCCGAACAAGTGGCACAGGAGTTGGATAGGCATGACACCCTCCCTTTCTTTGTTTTGTTGTTGATGTTCTGTCTCCATGATCAATATATCCTTTTTAAATGTTTCATCAAGAGAATCTGTCGAACTTTTCGACAATAATTTGACAAGACGATAAATGGGGAGTATGCTACAGGTATGGCTGATTTGATAAATATCATCAAAGATCTGGGCTTAAGCACGAAGGGGGCCAAGATATACCTCGCGGCTTTGGAGCTAGGCGAAGCCTCAGTTCAGCAACTAGCTGAGAAATCCAAACTCAAAAGGACGACTTTGTATTATGTTCTGGACGAGCTTGTAGAAGCGGGCGTGCTTGTACCGACTAAAACTGGCAGGAAAGTCTATTATGTTCCAGAACAACCCGCGAATCTATTAAAAAATGCCAAGGAAAATATTTCCAACTTTGAAGACTCGTTAAAACTGCTGGAGGACAAGGCGGCAACAACAAATAAGAAACCCAGAATCTATTTCCTCTATGGTTCTGCTGGTTTCAAACAAGTTTGGGATCTGATCTTGGCTACCAAGGAAAAGGAATACAGGATTATCACTGAAGCTGTCAATTTTCTTGATTATGTAAGAGAATCTTATATTTTGAATGAAATCATCGCCAAGAAGAAGAAGCTCGGCGTTATGAGTAGACAGCTCATCACCAATTCCGAAGAAGCTCGAAAAATTGTTGCGAAAGACGGAAGGGAAAACCGTGTATCGAAAATCTTACCGTCGATATATAAATTGCCATTTACGGAGATAATAACCGAGTCTCTTTCTGCCTTCGTGTCGCCAAGGTTCAATAATATGATATTTGTTGTAGAAGATGAATCTTTTGCTAAGACCAGAAGGTCGATGTTCGAGATGCTGTGGGAGGCAACACATTAATTTGTTATAATATACCCATGGAAACTTCACAAAAAAAGAAAGTTTTATGGGTTGAGGATGATAAGCTTCTGGGTAAAATTCTCGGAGAAGCTATCGCTGTTAAGGGGTACGAACTTCAGTTGGCTTTGACTGGCAGAGAAGCCATAACAACCCTAAAAGACTTTACTCCAGATATCATCATGGTGGACTTGTATTTACCTGGGGACATGAATGGTTATGATATTCTCGAAAGGGTGACCACGGATCCAAGGTTTAAGAAAACGCCTACGATCATTCTCTCAAATTTTGGCAAAACTGAACATTTTGGTAAAGAACACCCAGTAGCTGCTACTAGATATTTACTTAAGGCGGATGTGGGTATTAGTCAAATTTTGGCTACATTACATGAGTTGTGCCCAAATTAACCTATGTCCAATTACTTAGCGTGGCAAAGCGATAACTTCATCACCATATTTATAGGGCTAGTTTTGTTAGAGATATTGATTCTAGTGATTTTATCCTTATGGAAAATGTTTCATAACAATGAGACATTGAAATACGAGTTCATCACCATTATTGCTCATAAATATCGTACACCTTTGACACAAGTGAAATGGCTCTGCGAGAATCTTTTGAATAGTGAAAAAGATGAATACAAGAAAGAGAGTTTGAGAAACATAAACCAATCAAACGACAAGCTTATCAAGCTAACAAATTCGCTGATAGAGATCACAGATAGTGACCGATCGGCCACAGCTTCTTATTCGTTTGAGACGGTTCATTTGTGTGATTTTGTGCGCCTTGTTGCTGAACCCTATAAAACTCTCTTTCACGAGAAAAATATATTTTTCTCAGTAGAATGTGTCGCGGAAGATATCAAGGTTAAGATAGATAAACAACGTATCGAGTTTGTTTTGCAGTCCCTACTAGAGAACGCCTGTACATATACATCTCCGGGGAAAAACGTGAGAGTTATTGTTGAGCGATCTTTCCGTAAGGGATTGGTAAGTGTTATCGATCAAGGAATTGGTCTTTCTGGAGGAGATCTTTCTAGAATATTTACAAAATTTTTCCGCTCGGATTCTGCACGACGAGTTGATACTGAAGGTTTTGGTATAAGTCTCTTTCTGTCTAAGGCCATCATGAGACGTCATAAAGGTAAGATTCAGGTTAGTTCAGATGGTCCGGAAAAAGGTGCGAAGTTTGAGTTAATTTTGAAGGTGGTGAAGTGAAATAGTTTAACATGTCGGTAAAAAGGACAAAATTTAGAGAGATTTTCAGGAGTATTGGACTCTTAGTCCTGATTTTCTTTGTATTTTTTATCATTGTACAGGTCTTCAAGAAGGTGCCGACTGAAGGTGACTGGAAAGACACATTGAAAGTATTATCTACCGCCGAATTCAAGGGAAACCTGGTCACAGTCAGGAATGTGCGAAATTTCCAGTATGATGAAAATGAAAATCCAACTGTAGAGGATTATTATGATAAGACTTATGATTTGGATAAGCTTAGCAAGGTCTGGTACATAACAGAGCCATTCAATCCTGGAAGTCCATTTGCTCACACGTTTTTGTCGTTTGAATTTTCAGATGGATCTTTTCTTTCTATTACAATTGAAGGGAGACTCACAAAATCACAGCAGTACAGCATGTGGAGTGGTACTATACGAACTTTTCCTCTTATGTATATTGCCGCAGATGAGAGGGATGCCGTCTATGTTCGAGCAAATATTCAAAAAGCTGAAGTTTATTTATACCCATTACGCGCGAATCCAAAAGATGGACGACTTTTGCTTGTTGATATGCTCAATCGCATGAACGAGTTGTCGGTTCACCCGGATTGGTATAATTCTATCTTCGCTAACTGTACCTCGAGTATCGCAAGCCATGTCAATAAGATTTGGCCTGGAATCTTGCCGTGGTTTGATTGGCAGGTTTTGTTTACGAATTATGCAGACTCCTTGGCTTTGGAGAAGGGTTTACTCGATACCGATCTTCCTCTAGACCAGGCCAGGCAGAAATTTTACATAAGTGATATATCTAAAAAGATTGGTTATGTGGATAATTATTCAGTTTTGATACGTCAACCGGCACGAGAAGTTACCCCTTCTATTGATGGAGCTTCGTTTTAGAAATAATTGTCTTAACAAAAAAGCGCCAGTATACCCATACCAGCGCCTTGAATTTGCGCGAAATTTGTCGGCCGCTTCCTACTCGATATCTGCTCCGACAATCGAATCGACATTGACTCCATCCCAATGGATAAGTCCGTTGACGACACGATCGGTGATGATGGCTTGCCACTTGTGCTCCATCTCGTTCACACGCTTAGCGAGAGTATCAGCGGTATCGTCAAGCAAGATCGGCACGCGGCGTTTGAAGAAAACCGTCTTGGGATTGTCGTATTCTGGTGTGACGAAGTGCATACTCACTCCGGAGAAGGTGACCTCACCACGTTTGTAAGCGGCGATGACTGCTTCATGCACTTTGTGCCCGTAGAAGTTTTTTCCGCCAAACTTCACCATGTCCCAGGCTGGATGGATGTTGAAAGTGGTGCGAGGATCAAGTCCTTCCACTTTGCCAAGCCAGCCAGAAAGGGCGGTGAATTTTGCCTCAGTTACTTTTACTAGCCGACGATAATCTTCGGCTGTACGTCCTTTCGGTGAATGAAGGCATGGGATTTGTAAAACCCTTGCCTTGTCACGCACGCCACCTTCGAAGTTATTGGAGACAACAGCGACGATCTCAGCCCTGAGAATCCCAGCCTTTACCGCTTCACCCAACTTCTTGAAGCCGGAGCCGCCTTCATCGGGACCCTTGCCACCTGATGCAAATATAATTAGTTTTGGTAGTTGCATGTTTTTCCTTTGATTAGTCTGTCTTTCACGAAGTATACGGGACTACAGAGACTTTGCAAGTCACGTCTGTTATAATTTGCATGTATTAATTACTCTAAAATCATGAACAATGCATATTCTTGGTACCGGACACTGATCAAACCATCATGGGCTCCACCTAGCTGGCTTTTCGGTCCTGTCTGGACAGTACTTTATTGTCTGATCGCAGTTTCTTTTGGCACAGTTTTTTATAAAGTTGCGACCAAGAGTATACCAGCTATAGTCGTTTTGCCATTTATCTTGAACCTGATATTTAACTTCGCCTTTTCACCAATTCAGTTTGGTCTCAAAAATAACATGATGGCAGCCGTGGATATTTTGTTAGTTTTGGGAACTTTAGTATGGGCTATTATAGCCATATATCCTCACATCAAATGGGTTGCCTATATACAGGCACCTTATCTAATTTGGGTAGCATTTGCTACAATATTACAGTTAACTATAACTTTTATTAATCGCTAGATCATTTTTACAAATATATGATGTATTCAACTTATGGTCGTATTTATAATATGGCTATGTTCCAGGGCAATGTTTGGAGTGTAGGAATATTGGGATTTATACTACTGGTTCTTGTGGTGGCATTGAAGGGACTAGCTCTCTGGCATGCAGTCAAAAGGGGTGAGAAGTGGTGGTTCGTCATT
>CAIQCA010000116.1 GCA_903870235.1 uncultured bacterium | reverse complement strand
CGAAACCCTTTCGGATTTACGTCCTTTCCAGGGACGCCCATTCGACCGCTCTGGCATCTCTCCATGGTCTAAATCAGATTAGCAAACTCTATCCAAATAAGAAACAACTAAAAACGTGCCGCACACCCAACCAATTAAGACCTAACCCTACCACCCCCCACTGGCTCCTCCCCCACCAGAACCACCACCACCAAAGCCTCCGAAACCGCCCCCTCCACCAAAACCGCCGGAACCACCACGGCCGCCACCAAGGAAAATAGGCCAAATTCCTCCACCACCACTACCAGAGCCAGGTGGTCTTCTAGAAACCATAAAATCAAATATCAAACCAGCTACGGTAAATGCTATTATCAGAATAATTGTCGATGAAACAGATCCTGTAAACATTCCTATAATTCCACCAACAACAGCCCCTATAACACCACCGAGCCACCAAGACTTAGTTTTACCCAAGAAACCCGCCAAAACATTGATAACAATAACAAATAAGAAAATAAATATACCGTAAAAATTCCCGCTGGAAGAACCCGAATTCGATCCAGAAGAACTCTGATCATATTGTGAAGCATCGATAGTTCCACCAAGGATTCCGGACACCGCATCGACAGCCCCAGAAACTCCATCGTCATAATTTCCAGATTTAAATGCAGGTATCATCACATCACGAACAATTACTCCAGCCTGTAAATCAGTTAATGTTCCCTCGAGACCATATCCAACTTCGATACGTGCAACATGATCATTTGGTGCTACCAAAATCAAAATTCCGTTATCTTTACCCTTTTGACCAATTCCCCATTCCTGAAAAAGTTGAGTGGCGTAAGTTTCAATAGTTTCATCTCCAAGCGACGAAATTGTGACGACGGCGACTTGATCGCTATTTGTTTTTTCAAGGGCTTGAAGTTTACCCTCCATGGTTTGAATAGTCGTGGCGCTCAATATATGTGCGAAATCATTTACATAACCAGCTGCTTTGCCTGGACTGGTATAAGCAAACACAGATAGCGGCAATAAAGCTGCTACTGCTAAGAATGATAGAATTTTGTTTCTATTTCGCATTGACTAAAACTTCACCTGTGGAGCAACTTCTGCGCCTGCGGCTGCCTGGAAATATTGGATATCAGTGAAGCCAAACATGGAAGCGATAACTGAGCGAGGGAATGTTTTTATAGAAACTTCATATGCTTTGACATCATCATTGAATCTCTGGCGCTCAACGCTTACACGGTTCTCAGTACCTTCAAGCTGAGTCATAAGGTTCTGGACATTATCGGAAGATTTCAAAGTTGGGTAATTCTCCACAACAGCCAAAAGTCTGCCAAGTGAGCTTTCAACTTGACCAGCCGCCACAGCCTTATCGTTCAAAGTCTGAGCACCGGCATAACTGGCACGAGCATTGGCCAATTCAGTGAAGATTGTTTGTTCTTGTTTCATCACCCCCTTAACAGATTCAACCAAGTTTGGTATCAGGTCTAAACGGCGTTGATATTGAGTCTCAACTTGCTGCCACTGTGAAGTCGCTGTCTCCTTCATAGACACAAGTCCATTGTATGAAGCGACAAGCCAAATCACTATGATAACTACCACGATTCCAACACCTATCCATACTTTTTTTGCGGTTGTCATAATTTACTTTTTGTAATTAAGAATAAATATAGCCAAGACTTGGTAGCTTATTTTATCGGTGGCACAGTTGTCTCATCTTGACCTTGAGGTCCAGCGACGAAGTTGAATGATTTAACCATATCTGTAAAAGCACTATCAGCCGTATTGGTTATAGCCTTATTGTTATTTTGGGCTTGTGTCAAGTTCGATCCTGTAAATCCTTTGGTGGCTGGATTGGAAGATATAGATGCAAATGAGAACATGTAACAGACGTCACCATGAGCAAGTGCATACATACGATTGAAATATGAATAACCCTGAACAGTATTGGACATCGAGATCATGTTGAATGTATTGTCACCAAGCTTTACTGTACTTCTATCCTTGATAGTCACAACAGGAGGAAACGTACAAGTACCAACAACCTGAACCGCAACACTCAAAGTATCCACAGTAGATACTTGTGTCTTATCTATCGGCATTATAAACGTTACGCCAGCATTGCTGTCATTTTTCTCCCATTCACTTGGGTATTTAAGTGCGAAACCAAGTTCAGCGTTGTGATACTCAGAGAGACTACCAGAAAGCTTCGTTGTTTCAGAAACGGCTGGAATGACATCACTATCAGTAGTCGTACTAGTACCAGAATTATCTGTGACGTTTGGAGTAGAACCACCAGACTTAGCAATAATAATCACCACAATAATGGCAACTACTATCAATATCGATGACACAATCTTAGATTTTTTGTTCATAAAGTTGACTATGGGCTATTAGCCTTATATTAATTTAAATAATGAATAAAGTTAGGAACTAGACTATTGTACCACATCTATAGCCTGAAGTCGAAAACTGTTGGTTATAGAATTTAGAGTAGCGATAACCGCTTTTACGTCAATGTCATGCTGATTATCATATTTCTGTATCAGAGCTTGACCTTCCACATAAAAACCAGCTCCATTGACTCCATGATTATACAAACTCATGTGATAACACAGACCATTACCATGGGTTTCATAGACTATTTCTTGGTAACGATTACCAGCCCCAGCATCATCCCCTTCTGTAACGGTGAAAGAATAGCCGTTAGAAGAAAACGTGGTGGTTGCTGTGAACTGACTCTCCGGCACGATTGTGTCAGGACATGAAGAACTAGCAGTGACTCGTAAGACAACGTCGTCTTGAAGCGGCCAATGGAAATATATTTCCTTAGGAAAAGTTAATGTCAAAGTGTCTCCGGATACTGATTTAACGAGATTGGAAGGATATGAGAGACTAAAACCTAGTTTCGCATTTGTATAGTTCTTCCAATTTCCCGGGGTTGTAGTGGTTGCATTTGGCAAATCCAACTTATAACCCGAATCCGACTGGACTGAGGTAATGTCAGTACTAGAACCCATTGTCTCGCTTATAGTTTGAGTTACCTGTTCATTACTTCGTTTGGTAGCGATCATGGACTGGACACCAAAATAACCGCCAATCACAACAAGTATGATAACAACAAATATCAAAATAACTCCAAATTTCTTCATTAGATGTTAATACTACCAATAAATAGGAAAGGTTGCACCAAAAAACTGTTTATGATAGTATTTTAGCCAATGAAGTCACTCTTACCTTACATTCAGATCATTCTGTCGGTGGTTATGGTTGCGCTTATTTTGCTCCAACAGACTGGCGCGCAAGTCGGCGGCGCCTTTGGTGGTAACGACAATCTGAGCTCCGCCTATCATACTCGCCGCGGTCTAGAGAAGGGACTATTTATATCAACTGTTATTGTTGCTATTCTTTTTGCTTTGTCAGCGCTTATTAATCTTATCTAACACGTCCTATCGTGAAAGTTAAATATCGAGAGTTCCGCATCAAAGGCGGTAATATCATAATGGAATACATAAGAAAGTTCTCTTCTACAGAAAAGTTTGTATTCGGCGCGCTCATTATCATAGCTTTTGTAACTATGATCATAATGGTCTCCGCGGTAAATAATCATTTTCTAGTGGAAGTTCCATCTCGCGGCGGAGAACTCAACGAAGGAATAATTGGATTACCAAGAACCATCAACCCGATATTGGCGATTACAGACGCCGACAAAGATATTGGGGCTCTTGTATATGCCGGCCTGATGAAATATAACGGGGATGTTTTGGTAACTGATATAGCTAAATCGTATACAATATCAACAGATGGACTAACATACGATTTTATACTGAGAGATGATGTAAATTTCCAGGATGGTAAAAAGCTAACCGCTGATGATATCGCTTTTACTATTCAGAAGATCCAGGATCCAGCCTTAAAAAGTCCTCGCAGACCGAATTGGACAGACATAGCCACAAAAGTTATATCACCAGATGAGATTCAGTTCCTGTTGAAACAACCATATAGTCCTTTTTTGAACAATACTACCGTCGGAATAATGCCTAAACATATTTGGGGCAATGTCAGTAATGATCAATTTATATTTAGTGAATACAATATAAATCCGATCGGTGCTGGACCATATAGGTTTTCTTCCCTGTCTCGTGATTCTGGCGGCATACCCACTACTTATACATTGGAAAACTGGGATGGATATTTTGGTAAAAAACCTTTTATAGCAAAGGTCACATTCAATTTCTTTGCCGATGAAGCAAAAGCGGGAATTGCCTTAGATAGTGGCGTCATCGATAGCATGCCATCTGTCTCTGCCTTGCTCGCTGCTCGTCTGGCAACTGATTCTGCGCAGGCATACACGATATTATCGACACCCCTACCACGTGTCTTCGGGG
>CAIQCA010000115.1 GCA_903870235.1 uncultured bacterium | reverse complement strand
ATCCACATGCTTATAGCTATGGTGGTGCCGAAAATTGCCACGGTGATAGCTAAGGTGACAATGTATTTTTTCCATTCTTTTAACGCCATAAAGTCTGTTTTCTTGTGATGAGATTAAAAATTGAACGGATAAGCCAGATCGGTGCCACGATGGTATAAAGAGAAACATACCATAGTAAGTCTGTTATCTTGGGCCACTTGGCTTTCGAAAGTTTTGCACCGATAAAGATGAAGCTAACGACTATGACCAGAGAAATTATACTGCCGAACATGATAGGGGAAGTGTGTATGAAGAACCAATTCCATGGGTGCCAACTAATGCCGGTCCATTCAAACATTCTTGTTCCTAGAGCCTGGAAGCGGATGAAGCCACTATGTAAATAACGAATAAAATCATAAGCCAAACCAGATAAGAGGAACATTATTCCGGCTGTAGAAATTATCAAAACAGGTAAGACTAAAGCTCCAAGGTGGCCGTGTTTTGTATTGAAAAAGAGTTTTCTGTAATCACGCAGGTTTTGTAGAGTTCCCGATGTCCAACGAACACGCTGTTTGTAAAGCTTCGGAATAGACCTTGGTGATGAGGTATGAACAACTGCATCATTGGCACAGACTATTTTAAATCCATGGGATTGCAGACGCATAGCCATCTCCATATCTTCGGTATTGTGGGCTTTTCGATACTTTCCAATTTTCTCAAAAACAGATTTCCTGAATATAGAAAATGGTCCAGGAGTCACGTATAGGGAATTTAATTCTGCTAAAATACTACGCCAAAATACACCGAGGGTGTACTCAACTTTCTGCATTTTTTGTACTGGCGTACTTGGCTTATATATATGCAAAGAAGGCACGACGGCCATGACCTCTTGATCACTGAATCTTTTTACAACCCGAAGTAATGCGTCTGGATTTACATATGAATCAGCATCAAGACAGCCAAAGAATTCTGTAGTAGAACGTTCGATACCTAGGTTAAGAGCAGTATGTTTACCGCCATTTTCTTTGTAGATAATTTCTACCTGTGAATTGCTGGCGAATTCTTGTAGTGCAATATGGGTACCATCGGTCGATCCGTCGTTTATCGCCATGATACGAAGTTTCTCTTTTGGATAGTCGAGCGCCAGGAGCGATTTTATGGTATTGGCCAAAGTCTTCTCTTCGTTATAACAAGGAACGACGATGGTTACACTTGGAAGATCGGGATGGATAACTGGCTCATGTTTTGTACGACCATGTAGTAGATGTCTTCTCCTGGTATATGTAATTAGCATAAAAACCTCGAAGTAGAGTGAGAGGAAAAGTATGCACAAAGTTACTATGTCTCGCCAAGATGTCATTTTCGCTAGTATCTCATATTTAGACCCAAATATCCAATATAAATTGGCTGCTTGGGCGTGAAATTAAACCGGATTTCTGGTAGAGTTATAGCCATGGATTCAACAGTCAATCAGACCGGAGAGCCTGGTCACTTACACCCAATCACTTCTGTCTTTCGTGAGATCGTAACTATCTTCAAAAAGTTAGGTTTTTCTGTGGCACAAGGTCCTGAGCTTGAAGATGAATTTCATAATTTTGATGCTTTGAATGTGCCGCCTGATCATCCAGCGCGTGATATGCAGGATACTTTTTGGGTTAAAGCTAATGGTTCTGGGAGAGTTGGTTCGCTAGACACGGAGTTGGCTTCTGCTGAAGCCACTCCTCGTTCTCCTTCTCCTTCGCTCAGTCCGAAAGGTCTATCTCACCAACTCTCCCAGAACCTCGTTCTTAGAACCCATACTTCTTCGGTGCAAATCCGCTTCATGGAGTCACTCAAAGATAAACAGCAACCATTTAAAATAATTATTCCTGGTAAGGTCTACAGAAATGAAGCCACTGATGCAACACATGAAGCGCAATTTTTCCAGATTGAAGGTCTCTATGTTGCTCCGAAAGTAAGCATGGCTGAACTCAAGGGGACGCTGGAACTTTTTTACAAGGAGATACTTGGACCAGACGTGAAGATTCGTTTTCGTGCTAGCTTCTTCGGCTTCGTTGAACCTGGTGTAGAAGTAGACGTGTGGTACAAGGACCGTTGGATGGAAATGATGGGCGCTGGCCTTGTTCATCCAAGTGTTTTCGAAGCGGCGGGTTGGGATTCGAAGAAATGGCAAGGTTTTGCCTTTGGTGGCGGCGTTGATCGTTTAGTTTTGACTCGATATGGTATCGAGGATATACGTCATCTTTATTCAGGTGATTTGAGGTTAATAAATCAGTTTTAATTTTTAGGGAAATTTTCAAGATTATGAAATCAGGCATTTATAAACATTCAAAAACAGGACATTTATACAAGGTTCATTTTATTGCTAAGCATTCAGAGACTTTGGAGGATAT
>CAIQCA010000114.1 GCA_903870235.1 uncultured bacterium | reverse complement strand
AGAGACGATAGTTTCGCAATCGTCACAAATAGTGAGCGACGATAGCCCGCGTCTGGATGCCAAGATAAATAGGTGACTGTTTTCTTCACGAACTTGGCGGATTATTTCTTCCAGTCGTTCTGAAATAACTCGGAAATGTTTTTTGCCAGTTGTTCTCTGGATGTCGGCGGCAACAGGTGCGCGCATGTCGATGATCTCATCCTTGGCATTGGAAATAGATTTCCATTTGAATGGTGATCCCTCGGCGATTTCATGGCTCTCAACACGATACAGCGTTTCCGTACGTAGCAAGCTGTCAGCCAGATATACTGTTAATTTTTCTTTTCTAGCAATCGTTTCAAGAGCGCGACGGATGTCTATATATGGATGATTGCGAGTTATCCAACCACGTCCATTCTCGCGTTCGATAATAACGGTCTCGATATCAGCGCGTGGCAAACAAGCAAACGATCCGGTGGCGATGATTACCACCGAATGATCTATTTTAGCAATGGCCTCCCAGGTTTCCAAAGTTTTTTTATTTGTTAAATCTCCATGTAAGGTGAATATATAATCTTCTATTCCTTTTGTCAGTGAACGCGCAATATTTTTCGTGTCTTCAATAGTTGGCACATATATGACTAGGGATTTTTTGCGAGCAAATTCTTGGCGTATCAAACTACGCCAAGCGCTCATACGATCTTCATCATCACCTTGCACAGCAAATGTTTCGTCTATAGTAGAAGTGACTGGTGTGCTTGCGGGTTTTATATTCTGGATATTTTCTAAAATATTTTTAGAGGTGAGTGTGCGGATAATGCCACCGACGTTTGTTGCGTAATAGTCAGCGATAACTTTCGAGGCGCGAATAAATGGAACAGGGAAGAATGAGGTGGCTTTAACCTTTCCCAGTTTGCGTACTTGAAAATCGGCGCCTCTAATGGCTGTTTTTACATCTTCAACCGAGGTTGATTCTACAACGATGGCGGTTACTTCTTTTGAGCGTATAGGCACAGAGACAATGGCCCCCTCCTGTATATCGGAAGCCGTAAAATATGTCAGGCTGTCTATAGCCTTGGTTTTGGTGAGTGGTATAACGGTTATCAGGTTCACTTCATATTTATAGCGCATTTAATGGGTTTGGGTGAGGTTGACACGTATATTACGTCGTGCCGTATTTATATTTGTGAATCTTGGCAAAACCTACTACAATGACGACACTGTGAATTCAAGAGAAAAATCACCAGAAAACCCATCATTTGCTATAACTGGCTTAGCTGGTCAAAAAACCTTGCAAGGCAAAGTTAGTATCAATGGTGCCAAGAATGCTGCTCTAAAAGCTATGGCCGCGGCGGTTTTGTTTGATAAAAAGGTTCGACTGGAAAATGTTCCACATACTGCTGATATAGATACATTGACTTCAATCATGGAGAAGCTTGGTGCGAAGATCTCTTGGGTTGGTGAGAAAAATAGTAAGGGCAAAATCATCCGTGATCATGTTATGGAAATCGATACGACTAAGATTGATTCGACAGATATAGATCCCAAACTAGCTGCCGGCATGCGCGCTTCGGTGGTCTTAACCGGACCGTTACTTGCACGATTTGGTAAAGTGTCTTTTCCAGCGCCCGGTGGTTGTGTTATCGGGGCTAGACCGATCGATCTTTTTATAGAAGGCTACAAGAAAATGGGTGCGACGGTCACACTTAAGAATGGTCTCTATCACATCTCTGCTCCAAAAGGTTTGTCTGGCATGGAAAATTTTTTCCACACGATTTCGGTTGGTGGAACAGAAACTCTTATGATGGCTGCAACTCTTGCTCACGGAAAAACTATCCTAAATAATTGTGCCTTGGAACCGGAGATCGTTAATATTGCCGAATGGCTCATCTCTTGTGGAGGCAAGATAAAGGGGGTTGGCACTTCCACAGTCGAAATTATTGGGACCGGGTTGAACCCCACAGAGCCAGGTAAATCTCGTGGCAATAAACTTT
>CAIQCA010000113.1 GCA_903870235.1 uncultured bacterium | reverse complement strand
GTTCTCCATTCTCCTATTCATGGATACCATCAATTGGTTTAGACTCAAACAATGTGGATAATCCGATAGCTTCTCCATCTGCAACGACAACTTATACTGTTATTGTCACGGATGTAAACGGATGCAGTAATTCAACACCAGGATTGATTTGAGTATATTTGCCAACTATCACATCATGACCAATACCACAACAAAAGTTTATATACGCAAGTTTATTAATCGTCACATTTGGTGAAATAACACAGTTTGGTGAAACGACTACCCCCTCATGCATAGTCGCCGATTCAGAAACAATACTTGATGGATGAATGAATGAGGGAAACTTAAACCCAACTTTGCACAATTCACGATAGAATTTGGCTTTCACCAAGGGTGCACTAATAGCAACAACGGCAAGATCGGTTCCGATAGACGAAGGTGTCACATCACTGTTATACCATGTGCCAGGTAATTTATATTGTAAATGTTCTTTATCGTTATCACTTAAATAACCAACAATATTATAAAGTCCGGAGAACCAAGAGGTAAACTCACGAGCTAACCCACCAGCCCCTATAATTAGAATTTTTTTCATCCCTTTTTAAATCTATGCCCAATATTTACAACATCTATCTTAATACGTTTCGGGGCCATATGCGGCTGAAGTTTTGATTTCATATATGACATGAGCGAATCTTTATCGATTGAAACACCCTCTCTCGGTTGTACAGTCAGTTCAACATGCTGCCCTGTGATCGGGTTTTGTTTTGGATATGCCTTGACAAGTGAAACGCCAGGAAAATCTAACGCGACAAGTTCAACATCTGATGCCATAAACTTTAAGCCACCAACATTTATGACGTCACTTTCGCGCCCAACAACCTTGTAGTAATTATTTTTTTCTTCAACGACATCCTTTGTGTCATACCACCCTTCACTATCAAACGGCGATGGAGCATTTAAATACCCGAGCATGCGTGACTGGGACTGTATCTGAAGAACATTATTAACTACTTTCGTCTTAACACCTTCTCCTCCAACTTTCATAAACAGGCTATCTCTCGCTTCGGACTTGACTCGAACAATACCGAGTTCAGACATGCCAAATGTCTGCCGGAAATCGACTACTGGAAGTAACCGACACAGTTCGTCAAGAGTCGGCTGGTCCATTCGCTCAGTCCCATATGTTATTATTTTTAAACACGAAGGAACTTTTTCTGGAATAGCTCCGCTCATTAACATCATTCGTAAAAACGTTGGTGTAGTAGGCAGAGCTTCTACATCATATTTTCTGCAAGTATCTAAAACAGAGTCAACCGTTCTTGCTTCAGGGGCAACTACGACTCCCTTATTAAAGAGTGTGTGCAAAAGGGTATTGATGCCTCCGATATGATCGAAAAGAAGGAAGTTGATTGTTCTTAATGTTGGGCGAGGTGTTTCAAAGCGCTTAAGAAACAGAGTAAGGTCATGGAGAATTGCTTTCGGACGACCCGTTGTGCCGGTTGAAAAGAGAACGAGACCTGCATGGCCATTTACCCTCAATACATCAATGAGTTCATGGGTTTTGGAATGAGTTCGCCTGCTTACTACACCATCTTTAATGACAACATCTACAAGGGCTGACTCAAAGAAATATTCATGTTCATTGCTTGTCTCAGTTGTAAGAGGGATAACAATAACAGCTAAATCTATGAGCCGTAAAAGGGTAAGAATGGATGACGGGTTAAAGTCTCCTATGATAGCGACGACATCACCACTTTTAACGAGGGACAAGTCAATGGGATTTTGGGATGCTATGTCCTGAAACCGAAGCTGGCTGCCATTATGAATAAAGAATGGGTAGTCAATAGTATTCCAAATCTCGGCTAGTTTATCGAGTAATTGCATTAGACACCCCCTACATGAAGGACTTGACCAGAGAGTGATGCACTTCTCTTATCCAACAGCAATTCCACCAGATCACTAATAGTATCTGGAGTATATTGTCTCGGTATGATCTGTTGAGCAATAATTTTTGCAATTTGGGATGCCGTTAACCCCTTTAAGAGGTTCGTGTCTATCGGTCCTGGTGCTATACAATTGACATTCACGCTAAAGTCTGCCATTTCGCGGGCAAATGAGCGAGTAAAACCTTCAACGCCAGCCTTAGATGCAGCATACACAGACTCTCCCTTCAACCCAAGTGCCACCGCTATTGTTGAAAAGTTAATAATGTTCCCAATCTTGTTTCTTATCAAAAAGGGTGCGAATATCTGACAGCAAAAAATTGTCCCTAAAAGATTGGTACGGATGATTCTTTCGGAAACTTCAGGAGGGGTTGTGATAGCCAGATTCATCGATGCTATTCCTGCAGCATTAATCAACCCATCAACATTAATACCCTCTCTCTTTAAATGTTGTGCAATAGACTTCACTTCTTTATAAGAGGAAACATCGCAACTCATTCCGGGAAATGATAAATCGGAAACGTCTCTAGCCAGCCCAAAGACTTCAATATTTTTGGATTTCAATCGTTCGCATATAGCTCTGCCTAACCCCTTACTAGCCCCTGTAACAACTATCATTTCTACCTTTCACTTTGAGCAATAAACTCTGCAGCCAGTGCACCTGCAGTACGAAACATCCCTCGTGATCTGGACATTGCCGCATCTGACGTCCAGTCAAACTCAAAGCCAAGGTCAGTCGCTGCATCCTCAAGCTTCAGAGACAACTCAACCAACTTCATAGAGTCCAAAAGGCCTCCCTCCCCAATCAATGGGGTTTCGTCAGAAACTTCGATAGTTTTGTTTTCAAGCAATGAAACAATTACGTTAAAAACTATGATTTTCAGTTCCATAGCCAGTAATGGATAAATACTAATTGAGGATAAAAAAACCTTCATACTGCACAACATTATTGCACTCTATTAAGGTACTCCTGTCTTCCGATTTAGTGGGCGCGCAGGAACACCAACAACAGTCAACTCTGATACAATATCATTGACAACGACAGCGCCTGCACCAACTACAACACTTGAACCAATT
>CAIQCA010000112.1 GCA_903870235.1 uncultured bacterium | reverse complement strand
CAAAATTTCTTTATTGTTTGTTATACCAAGACCAATATCTGATGTGCCTGAAGAACCGTCTGGTGCTCGGAGTACAACAACAGTACTTGAATCGAGCTCGGAGTGGCCAGTGCTATTTATCGACCAATCTAACGCCAAATTGCCTAAACTGTTTAGCACCTTATCAAAACCATAAGGCACAGCAATCACAGAGGCCTCTTTTTGTGTGTCTATGTTCACTACGTTTGTTGCACTGTTGTACAAAGGCCCATAGAGAGAGTCGTTTTTATAAAACAAGATACTAGGAGATTGGTAATCTACAACTACAGAGCCTTGCATACTCTGGGAGCCGTCTCGAGTGGAGGCGGTTACTGTGAGAGTGTATGGTCTTGGTATCACACCGCTTTTTAGAGATACGGAGTTTTTTCCATAACCGGATTCGTCTTGCAAAACTTCGCCACTGTCCTTTTCCCACCTATAAGTCAGTGTGGTCGGCAGAAACTCAACACCAGAGGAGTCAGACATGTGAGGTATGGCGACAATTTTTACGGTGTTTTGGTAAACAATTGGTAACCTCCCCAAAAACAAAGGTGGAGTGTAACCACTAGTTTCTATTATGAGGTCTATACTACCAGACTGGAGGCTGATATCGTTGGAATATTGCTGCCCAGATGGTGCAACAGCGGAGACATTAACGGTGTTTGTTTTACCCATTGCTGGAGCGGCTGTACTAAAAGTGGTTAATCCTATCCCCTTTTTTATCACCTTACCATTTACAGACCAAGTTATTGTGGCAGCGTTGATATCGGTTGAATAACTGTTTGCAGTAAAAGTAACAGCTTGACCAGGATTGGGAAACTCTGGGTTTTGGACTATTTCGACACCATTGCTTGATATGGGTAGGGCCTGGGCTCTAACCAAACGTATAGTAGAGATACTTGTTAATAGAACAATTGTTGTTATGAAAAGAAGACGTAGTTTCATTGTCTTATATTTTAGCAATTAAAAGAAGAAGTTGCGAGGTCAAGTTATTCACGGTTTAAGGAAGGTTATTTCTGGTTTGGTTACATCGTGGCATTAAAACGATGGTCGGCGTTAGCTAGTTTTTCATCACTGGCTTTTAGTGCAACTTCTAGTTTTTCTCCCGGTTTTAGTCCAGAAGACATGGGACTAGAGTTCATCGCGTCAAAATGATCTTTAAAAGCTTGCTGATGTGCGTCTCTGTTTGGCTCTATTCCCTCAAGGTGGTTCTGTTTAGATTTTGCCTGGTTCAGTGGGTTTGGTTTACCAATGTTATCAACAAGCGGCCTCTGTCTATCATGGTTTTCAGCTTGAGTGTTTTCCATACTATTTTCTTGTGGCTGTCTTGCCCCTCCACTATTTAGCTCTTGCTTTGGTGGCGGCAACCTCTTTCCATCTTTATAAAGGGCCGCTGGTTTTATGCCTTTCTTCATTGGATCAAGAAGCGACAAACCAGTTTCTTCCTCGGCTCTGGTAATTAGGAAAATAGCAATGATGCCAGCCGTTAGCTCGACTGGCAGTTCTTGTAAACCAGGAATCATTCCTGAAACCCAAGAGATAGCCATTGTTGCCAACTTTTTTCCATTGAAAAGACCCATACCTTGTTTCCAGAAATAGAGGCTCGCTATCCCCCAAAAAATTGTTGCGGTAATATCTTTTGCTAACGGAATAAGCCCGATTAAGTCACAAATAAGCGCAAAGATCACCAATACAATCATCGCCAATATTCCAATCTTATGTTTTTTGCTTTCGGACATAGCGAAATTATAACACGGTCAGCGCCGCTAGACTCTATTGCCCCGCGGCCTCGAGTTCCTTCTTGGCGCGCTGGATTTGCTGGACCTGTTCGGGGTTTGTGGTGATGATTTGGTCTTCTGTATAGGAGGCCTGTACTTTCAAGGCGACGTGTTTCAAACCAACGAAGAATATACCCTCACCGACATCTGATTCTAGAAGCAAATACTTCTCTTCATCTGTTAGGTTAAATGTTTGTTGAATGTGATCGATGACGGTTGGCGACTGCTTCAAAAGGATCTGCATTGAAGAGTTAGTGAGGATTGGCAGACCATAGGGAGATTTGATGAAGTCATCCACATCTTGTGTAATAGTGGCCAAACCAAGCCAGTATTTACGACAACGTTTAGCGATACCGAACAAGAACGAAGCGGTATCTTCGGATTTCATCATCCACCAAGCCTCATCCACCACAAGTAAGCGTTTCTTCTTCACTTTGCGAATAGTATTCCATATATAGTGTGTGACGATGTACATCGCGACCGGTTTCAGTTCATCTTCCATATCACGCAATGAAAACACCGCGAATTTCTTGTTTATATCCACGTTTGAAGGACGGTTAATAAAGCCGGCCCATGTTCCCTTCGTATACTTACTCAATCTTTCCACCAAAGACTCTGCTCCTTCCATACCAGCCAAAACCATTTCAAAATCAGATAGAAGTGGTGGTTCGATATTTCGAAAATCTGACTCAGCAGTGATATCTTTCAAGGCGTAAGTTTCTGTGATAGCACGATCGACGATGGCATCCTCTTCTTGAGTCAAACCGCCGAACATGATGCGGAACAAACCAACAAGGTTGATGATATTTGAACGCAAAACGTCGGTTCCAGACTCATCTTCGGCCGGTACAGGCAGATCAAATGGGTTTATGTGGTGTTCGGAGTTTAGGGAAATGTTGAAATACTTTCCTCCAGTTGCTTCGGCCATATACTCATATTCTTTTTCTGGGTCGATGACGATAACGTCCGTATCAAACATGAGTGTTCTCAAGATTTCCAACTTTGTACAGTAAGATTTACCAGCACCGGCGACGGCGAATGTGACAGAGTTATAGTTTTCTAGAGAATAGCGATCAAACAAGACCAAAGAAGAGTTGTGTCTGTTTATTCCATAGAGAATACCCTTGTTTTCTGTAAGGTCGAAGGAAACGAATGGAAATATACTGGAAAGCGGTGAAGAGTTGAGTTTGGAATACACCGACAACTGATCTTCTGCTATAGGAAGTACACTCTTAAACCCTTGTTCTTGTTGGAACAGGGCCGGTTTAACGTATATTAGTTTTGATTCTAGAAGAGACTTGATTTCTGACTCTAGCTTGTCTAGTTCACCATCACTATCAGCATATACGGTGATATATATACCCACATCGAAGAGGTGTTCCTGAGCCTGCATCAACTGGTCACGCAAAGCTTCTAGGTCTTGGTAGGCGGTATCTAGAGCCGGGTCGCGAACTAGGCCCTTCTCTTCCCTAGTAGAGATCTGACTTTGTACCTCGGCCACCTTTTTCTGGAAATGGCGTAGAACTTTGACAGTATCTACAGGATTTATAAATATAGAAACATTAAATACCTTATCAAGGTTGATTATCGGAGAAAACCAACTCTCATTCAAGAAACGTGGGTATGAAATGATGAACAATGTACGGCCAACTTTCTCACCAAGGTTCAATTCTTTTGGAGTTACCTTCAAAGCCGATGGCGCGATGACATCTTTTAGTTCCAAAACACCAGATTGGTAAATTTCTTGCGGCAAAACAGACACAATAGGCGGTTGAGAGTCTTTCTTTTTGAATATATTATCTAGGAATGACATTTTTGTATTATTATGTGACTTGTATCGGCTTCTCTGTGTCTCCTGGGTTAAATAATTTATAGAAGAGTTCAACTACCTCCTCTGTTCCCAGTTCTGCAGCGCGTACACCACAGCGTACAAGTCCTTGTTCAACTATAGCCACGCGTTGTTCAAGTTGACTTCTGTATTCACTGAAGCCACCATCTTCTGCTCCTGAAGTTTTGTTGGTTTTACTTTTTGAAAACATTCCTAACAAGGAATTTTTACCGGCATTAACGATTGGCGGGTCGTAAGGTATCACTACGAAGAAGCTTTTTGTCATTATACTTGTTGACTCCACGAAGGTTCGGATGAATTCTATATATTCTTGAACCTGTATTTTCATGAGCTCCGTGTTTTGTTCTTTGAGACGATCTTCAAGTAAGGCAATATATGGCCTAATATCAAGCTTTTTTGATTGAACAAATATTTGTATCGAGAAATCAAGAGAGTTCAAAAAACTCTGGAATTGCATAAGGATAGAAGCCTGTTCGTCAGAAGATTTCAAAGCGAAGTTTAAAGATGAGGCTAGTATTATCGAACGCATGCCACCACTTTTCAAAATAACGACACCGTCGCGAACTTCTTGGATTGGCACAAAACCTTGAGTTGTTTGGTTGTTCTTGGGTGCCATTTTATTTCTTTGAATTTAATTTTGTACTCGCGTAAATACTGTCTTGCACATCCAAACTCCAAGTTAAATCTTTCAGTTTGCTATCTGAGATCTTCGGTACCATTATGGAGGCATAACTCTTTGCTTCTTTGATCGCGGCTTGTTCGGAAGCTTGTTGTTCCTTTTCTGCTTTCTTCCATATATAAAGCTTGTTACTGAAATAATATTTGAAAGCGGATTCTATAACTCCTATAAGCGGCCTACTGTTCACTTTATAGAAGGCTAGTGCGCTAGAGGCTGACATTATAACGATTATCGGCAGTGCTGAAAAGAGTAGGCTGCCCAACAAAGCATAAGTCATAAAAGATAGTCCGCCTCCACCAACCAAATAAATAAACTGCTTTAGGGTTAGAGGCCCAAAGATCTTATCTTCAACTTCAATAAATTGAGGAACCTGGAATCGCATTACCGATATTATATCACAAGGCTAATATTGGTATTTGTGAAGCTGTTAATTAACCGCTTCTTTGTAAGGGTCAGGCACAACGGTTTTGATTGGAGATTTGGGAATAGCTGTTGTTGGCTGTTCTATCTTTTGTGGAGGAATGGTGACTGGTGTAGTTAACAAGTGGTCTACCAAGGGGTCTGTACGGACTTCCGTGTTGTTGGTGACATATTCCCTATTTGCCGGTCCAGGATTCTCAATACCTTCCAATATGTCAGGACGCTTTTCAACAAAAGCATCAGCGTCGTTATTGGCTCCAGTGGCTGGGTTAACACTGTTTCCAGCTGTTTCTGTGTTGTCTATAGTGAAATCGCCAAGACGCTCAAGATCTGAACGAATAGGTGTATTTACAGCAGCCTCCTCTTCTGTTTTTGCATCGAGTTCAGCTTTTTCATCCCACTCTCTTAGGTGGGTGCGTATAGGATTGAAGATCTGGTCACTAACATCCTGAGCGATTAAGGCAGCTTTTCCATTGTCGACCCCCATCTCATTTGAGATTGATGAGACAAATTGGTTTGAAGGTATAAGCCCGAGCATTACAAGGAGAATAGATCTTTGGAGGTCACCCTGCTTGTCTAACATTAGGTTATATTTATCACCAATGGTGCGCATCTTCACCTGAAGATCAGAGGCGGTAATAGCGTCTTTCACGGCTTGTGGAAGCTGTGCAAAACGCTCTTTTATCAGTTGCATTGTGTCTGGTTTTTGGTCCATATCTTCTGTGTTAAATGGTTAACTACGGCCCTTTGTGACTAAGGTGTTGCTGGCTTGGGAGGAGATGGTGGCTTTGGTGCATCAGCTTTTTTATCGCCGCCGTCTTCTTTTTGCTTCTCTTTAACAGCTTCTATAAGTTTATCAAAGTCGGTTTTTTCTTTTTTGATGGCGTCTGCGACCATGTTATTAAATTTACTTTGTCCCTCGAATAATTTGCCGACCAAAGGGATGGCTTGCGCGCCCTGTCTTATTTTTCCTGGATCTGCAAAACTATTGTAGACCTGTGTCTTCCTAGACATCTTGAGTCTAGCCTCTTCTTTTTTAGTCTCCTCCTCAATCTTATTCTCAGTTAATTTGTCTACTTCAGATGTAGTCATGTTGGTTGTGTCTTTGCCCAGCATCTTATCTAGTTCGGCCTGGTGGGTCTTCATATTTTGCTCAGCCAACGCTTTAATTTCTGGAGAAGATTCTTTGTTTGTGTATATATCT
>CAIQCA010000111.1 GCA_903870235.1 uncultured bacterium | reverse complement strand
TTGGATGTATCGAGATGAACGGGTCTTATTTGGAGGTATTTCGACCAATACTCTTTGGGTGCCAAATCGCAACGATGATGTCAAAAAATTGTTTTTAAATTCCAGTGGGTCTAGCACAGATGCTTCCATTTATTCTGGTGAGCCTATTAGTACCGTGTTTAACGTATTTAGTGTCTATGGTTCATTTATGAAATTTCTAGATGGACTGGTTACTAGTGAAAAAATAGGAGAGTGGAAGTCGTTTGGTTATGACTGGCGCAAGCCGATTGCTGAAGTTGTGTTGGGTAGTGAGAAAAAGGCTACGACTACGGAGTCTCTGATCAGAACGGTGACAGATTTAGCTGCTAAGTCGCGTACGCATAAGGTCACGATAATTGCTCACAGTAACGGTGGGTTGGTGGCCAAGTATCTCGTGAAGGCTTTGGCCGATATGGGTAAGTCCAATCTTATCGATGGAGTTATTTCGGTAGCAGTTCCATATTTGGGTACACCGACTGCTATTAGTTCTTTGTTACACGGAGACCATCAGGCAATTGCGGGTGGTTTGATATTGAATTCTAGTGTGGCCAGACAGCTTGGTCAAAATATGGCTAGCGCATATGCTCTGCTGCCGTCGCGAGAATATTTTACGCGAGTCGCAGCCCCAGTTATCAGTTTTGCCTCTACGACTATCGGTGGGTTAAACGGTGGCGTGTATGCACAGACTATAAAATCTTATGCA
Source organism: uncultured bacterium (assembly GCA_903870235.1). GTDB lineage: Bacteria > Patescibacteriota > Minisyncoccia > Phycocordibacterales > PALSA-1337 > C7867-002. The sequence goes on along the minus strand of CAIQCA010000111.1, from coordinate 7,851 downwards.
GACATGGTGAATTTTATAAAGGATATTTATGGTGCACGCACTTCACCAGCAGTTTCAGATACAAGTCGGCCCATAAAAGGGAACAACGCACTTATGTCTGCTGGGGATAATATCCAATCAGTGATAGCCAACTTCTCCTGGCCGGAAAGTATACATCGCTGGTTCCTAGCCGGTTGGAATGTCCCGACTCCTAAAAATTTAACTTATCTCAATAAAGAAAATTGTACTAGTATTTTGTGGTTTAAGATTAATTGCTCCTTGGGTTTAAGTCGTTTTGAGGTACCGACTAACATGGGTGACGGTACGGTCATTACACCCAGCGCTGCGTATGGATCAAATTCTTCCAATAGTTCCAGTCAGGTAGTTTCTTTGGATCTAGCTCAAATGGCACTAATTGATGGAAAGAAAGTTAGTCATGTCGATATCTTGGAATCATCCACAACACAAGCGGTTATCAGATCAATTTTGATTGGCGACCCAATATCTTCTTTGTCGGGTGTTTCCTTGGGAGAGCCTGACTATTCGAAAGAACCCACGCGTTTGGTGGCTAGTGTTGACGCATCGGCTGAACTTCATGTGCAAGATAGTGTCGGTAGACATACTGGTTCAGTTGCGTCACCTACCGGCGTAAATGATGGTGTCGTTATCGCCTATGAAGAAAATATTCCCGGCAGCCACTATGCACTGCTTTCTAATAGTGACACATCCAATAATTCTAGCGTCTCAGTACCAGACAATGGTCAGACGTATTCAGTTGTAGTTCATGGTGGCGGATTTGGCTCATTTACACTTGATCTTGACCACGCGCGCGGTGAAACCTTGCTAGCGCGAACAGAATTTACCGATATACCCATGACTCCACTTAGCATTGCGACTACTACTATAGTATCTATTCCTTCGGCTACGTCGTCATCATCTGCGGCTTCTGTAATGACGATAAGTCTTGATATAGATGGCGATGGTACAACCGATTTTGTGGCTAGTTCAAGTCCAGCTTCTACCTCCATTAGCTCATCCACCTCACCTATCACTAGTCTAAATGTTGGTGTAGCTAGCAACCTGATATCCAGCACAACTCTATTAAACAAAATAACCCGCTTAGAATTATTCAAAAAATTTACAGGGACTTTACTAGGGGCAAATGATCAATATCGTAAACTGGCCAAGAGGATTGAAACCATAGAAGATCTGATCAAGAAGGGTAGGGACCAAGGGTTATTGGAAAAAGGCTGGTCACGAGATTTCTCGGAAAAACTGAGTCGTAAATTTGGTCATCAACATTTGAAACGTCTGACAAATGACGATCGTCGCGATTTTGTGGACATGATTGATTCTATGATAAGGGAATTCGAGCACTAAAACAGTGGGGCGCCATGATGTTGGAATATCTAAAAAGGTGAATTATTAGAAAATAAAAAAGACCTGCGGCGTTGCTTTGCTGCAGGTCTTTGCTTTTACGACAACTTACTTACACGGGTTGGTGAAGGATTACCCGTTGTGCTGGTGGTATACCAACGATGGTAGAGTTCGGCGGTGTGTCCTTCAACACTACCGCATTTGCTCCTACCTTAGTGTTTTCACCGATAACGATTGGGCCCAAGATAATAGCCCTGGCTCCGATCATTGCACCTTTTTTTACTGTCGGGTGCCGCTTACCTTTGTGCTTACCGGTTCCACCAAGAGTTACTCCGTGGAAAAGGACGACGCCGTCTTCCACGACCGCGGTCTCGCCGATAACGATTCCCATGCCATGATCGATAAAGACCCCTTTACCAATCTCTGCACCTGGGTGGATCTCAATCCCGGTTAGAAACCGAGCAAGATGAGACAGGATCCGTGAGGCGAGTTTCAGTCCATCGTATTTCCACATCCAGTGGCTGATTTGATGAATGACCAAAGCGTGAAAGCCGGGATACACTAATACGGCTTCCAATTTACCTCTTGCGGCCGGATCATTTTCAAGGATAGCTTCCAGATCGGCTTTTATGGTTTTGAACATATTTCTCCTTTTCTTTTTGGCAGCATTTTTTGTTTTTCTTCTGCCTTTTTGTTGGTTTTCCTATATAAAGAACAACGAGCTCTATCAAGAGCTCGTTGTTAAAAATTAAAGATGAAAATAGTAACGTTTAACAACCAGCTCTCAATATTGATGCTTTGTTGCTACACCCTATCATATTGTTCAATCTTTTTTCCATTGAAGTTAAATAAGTATTATTTCAACTCCACTTTACCACCAGCGGCTTCAATTTGCTTCTTGAAGGCATCGGCCTCTTCTTTCTTCATGCCATCTTTAAGAAGGGCAGGGGCGCTATCGACGAGATCCTTAGCTTCCTTGAGACCAAGGGCCAAGACTTCCTTAACAACCTTGATGACGGCGATCTTTTGTTCACCAACGGCTGACAAGTGAACTGCGAAAGCAGTCTTCTCTTCACCGGCGGCAGCACCGGCAGCAGGAGCAGCAGCAGCAACAGCGACAGCTGCGGCTGAAACACCAAATTTCTTTTCTAATAGCTTAACGAGCTCATTTAGATCAAGGACAGACATCTTTTCGATTGACTCGACGATTGTCTTGAACTTTGCAGGGATCTCAACAGTTGTATTTTCCATGTTTGTAATTTAGTAATTTTAATAAATATTTTGTAAAACCATCGCGGATACAATTGTAAACGCTAGATTACTGCTTCTTTTTTGCGATCTGGTCGAGTGCCATGACAAATCCCTGAATAGGAGAATTGATGACATTGACGAACATACCACGCAATGTCGCAAGAGGTGGGATGGAAGCGATAGCGACCATACCAGTCTTATCTATATATGCTCCTTCGAACACTCCACCAACGATAGCTACTTGATCTTTGAACTTCTTTTGGAATTCAAAGACTCCTCGAGCAGGTGCCACTGGGTCATTGCTATAAGCAAGACCAAATTCACCAACAAGTTCTGGCATTGTGCCAGAATATTTCTGAGTTTCAAGAGCCTTGGTAGTCAAAGTCTTTTTAGCCACAAAGTATCCGACGCCATCCTTTTTCAAGGCGCGGCGCATAGTGGTAGCATCTGAAACCTTGAGTCCGTGGAAATTCACAAAGACCAGCGACTTGGCGTCACTCATGATCTTTGAGACTTTCTCTATGATTTCTTTCTTCTGAACTTTTGTACGTGCCATTTTTGTAATTTCAAATATAAGATACGAGAATAAATCCCGATCCCAATCTGATGTTTTTAGTTTTTCGACCTTTATAAAAGGCCAGAGATTCGGTGTATACCTCGGAAGGTCTTATTGCCAGTCGGTCTGCGATTTACAATCTCGCAAGACGGCTTGGTTTCGGCGTGCCTTCTGTCTTTGGGCCTTGGTTAAGATAATTACATAAAAAACCAATGAGTGCAAGTTATAGCAAATTGCGCTGGTAGCCTTCTTTTATTCTCATTTTCTGCTAAAATGCACCGCATAACCCTCGTCAATTTAATTAATCAATACAAATCCACCATGGACACACTTACCGCACTACTTGGCAGCGAAGCAAAAGTTAGAATCATTCGACTATTCCTATTTAGTCAAGGTGTACCCTTCTTTGCCAAGGAGGTTGCTGTGAAGAGTAAGTGCTCACCTGGAGCAGTGAAGAGGGAACTCAATACTTTGGTCAAAGCCGACTTGATTCGCAAAAGAAAGGTCTCCAAAGAAGTTCAGATCAAACGTGGAAAAACCATCGTCGCAAAAAAGATCAAAGGTGTTGGTTATATTTTGAATGAAAAGTTTCCATATTTAAATCCACTTAAAACTCTTCTGACTGTCGCTAGCATTCAAGCCGACGAATCACTCACAAAGTGTTTTGCTTCAGCCGGGAGGATCAAGTATCTGGTAGCGGCTGGTGTTTTCATTCAAAATTGGGATTCTAGGGTAGACCTTTTGGTAGTTGGGGAAGAGCTCAACCTCATCAAGATAGAGTCAATCATCAAAACCATAGAAGCTGAGATTGGCAAGGAAATATCGTATTCTGCCTTTGATACCCAAGATTTTGAATACCGCCTAGGTATTCACGATCGCCTAGTACGCGATATTTTAGACTATCCACACGTGACTCTTATAGACAAGCTTAACGTGGTATAATTAGTCCATTATTAGTGTTAATTATTAACGTAAACATTCATTAATTATATGACGTCGATTCCGTTGATTTCAAATTGGGGTGATATCTTTACCCTCACACTCAACAATGTGTGGCAAGGTGTAGCGCAGTTCGTGCCAGTTCTAGTCATTGCTCTTATAGTATTTGCTATTGGCTGGGTCTTGGCCGCTCTTATCGAGAAACTTATCGAGAGCCTATTCCGTGCTCTTAAGGTGGATACAGCACTCAAGGGTGCAGGTATGGAAGATGTTGTTAAGCGTGCGGGCTATAACTTGAACTCAGGTGCTTTCGTTGGTGCTTTGGTCAAGTGGTTTATTATCGTTGTCTTCTTGATGGCATCACTAAGCATGCTCAAGCTTGACCAGGTAAACCAGTTCTTGGGCGAAGTAGTCAACTATTTGCCAAATGTTATTGTCGCCGTGCTTGTACTTATGGTTGCTGCTATCGTTGCTACAGCCATGCAAAAGGTTGTTGTTGCTAGCGCTCTTGCTGCTCATTCAAGGTCAGCAGAATTGCTCGGCCGCGTAGCAAAGTGGTCCATCTGGATCTTTGCTATCATCACAGCTTTGGACAAGCTCGTAATCATTCCTGGTTTGATCCAAGTAGTTATCACTCCTCTTCTCGCCGGTTTGGCTCTAGCCTTTGGCTTGGCCTTCGGTCTCGGTGGCAAAGAAGCCGCTCAGAAGATGATTGAGAAGACAGCTACTCACATTCTAAGCAAGGAGTAATAGTATTGGAACATTGAGGAAAATAAATTCTTCAATACACGAAAAGCCCTCACTCCGAGGGCTTTTCTGTTATACTTTCGTCCATGAGCATAATTATTGCCGACGCAAAACCTGAAGATGTCGAGGGAGCGACCAAAGTTTTTCGTGCGGCCTGGTTGGATACTTATCCAAACGAAGAATTTGGAGTTACTAGAGAAGACATAGAATATTTTTACAGGGATTCATTGACGCCGGATACACTTGAAAAAAGAAGGGAGCAGGTAAGAAAATTATCTGCCAATGAGAAATATTTTGTGGCCAAAGATGGTGATATGATTGTGGGTGTTTGTAGACTTATCAAACATGCAGATAAGAATGAATTAAAGTCCGTTTATATACTTTCTGAATACAGGGGGCAGGGAATTGGTTCTATGTTTTGGAATGAAGCCCTCAAATTCTTCGATCCTAAGAAAGATATTAGCGTAATTGTGGCTGTATATAACGATAAGGCGGTTAGTTTTTATAAAAAACTTGGCTTTGTCGATTCTGGCGAAAGGATTTCAGATGAAAAATGGAGGATGAAAAGTGGGGCTATTATTCCTGATTTAGAGATGATTTTTAAGAGGTAAATTACCCCCACGTTGCGCTTTGCGTAAGTGTTCGCCTTACTCTGTAAGGCCCCCTTATCCCCAGGTTATCCAAGTTTACAAAACGCTTGACAATATTATGGCTACAAGTATACTTACCCCTACATCGGAATGATTATGAGAAACACCAACCAATTGCGGCCATAGCCATGCCCCCTAACCGGAGTGTGTATGTTGCCGCTTAATGAAGCGGTTTTTCTTTTCAGAATGACAGCAGATTGACAATTTCATATTCAAGTTAAGTTGGGTCTTGTTGTAGCCTTCGGGGCTATGACATGACAAGTATTGTAAGTAATGTAGGTAAGTAACAAGCGGTTCTTAGATTTCCTAATGGGAAATATAAGGGCGTATGGTGGATGCCTTGGCTAGAAAAAGCGATGAAAGACGTGGCGTGGCAGCGATATGCTTCGGGGAGGTGCCTAGCAACCTTTGATCCGAAGATTTCTGAACGGGGAAACCTAATACGACGAACTCGTATTGCCTATTATTTTGTAATAGGAGCGTACCTTGGGAAGTAAAACATTTCAGTACCAAGTGGAAAATAAACAAACATGCATTCCGTAAGTAGCGGCGAGCGAAAGCGGAGAAGACTAAACTTAACCAAAATCGTACCGCGTAAGATACAAGGCTTCGGCTGAGTTGAATGCGCAGTGCGATTTTGGTTGAGGGTTGCAAGGTAGAGACGTGCTATTTATAGCAGAGAAGTCACAAAATTTTTTGTTAGCAGAACGATCTGGAAAGATCGACCCCAGTGGGTGATAGTCCCGTATGCGAAAATAAAAAATCTTCTTTGTCTCTATTCTTAAGTACCCCGGGACACGAAAAGCTCGGGGGAATCTGCCAGAACTAACTGGCAAGTCTAAATATTTTTCTAGACCGATAGTGAACTAGTACCGTGAGGGAAAGGTGAAAAGCAGCCCGGAAGGGCGGTGAAATAGATCTGAAACCATATGCCTACAAGGAGTCGGAGCGGTCGCAAGACCGTCACGGCGTGCCTATTGAAGAATGAGCCAACGAGTTTATGTATGCTGCTGACTAAGGACGAGAGTCCGGAGTCACAGGGAAACCAAGTCTGAATAGGGCGTTTGTAGTATGCTAAAGACCCGAAGCCGGATGAGCTTGCCACGCGCAGGGTGAAGTTAGCCGAAAGGCTGATGGAGGCCCGAACCGTTTAGCTGTGCAAAACTATCGGATGACGTGTGGTAAGGAGTGATAAGCTAATCGAATTCGGTAATAGCTGGTTCTCTCCGAAAGAACTTTTGGGTTCGCGTCAGGTGTACCTTATTGGGGTAGAGCACTGGAAGGTTTCGAACGGGCGAAAGCTCACGACACCTATCAAACTCCGAATACAATAAGTCATTACCTGGCAGTTAGTCTGTGGGGGCTAAGCTCCATTGGACAAAAGGGAAACAGCCCAAGATCTCTATTTAAGGTCCCTAAATCAACGTTAAGTGCGCTTAAGGTAGTGAAATTTCTATGACAATGAGGATGTAGGCTTAGAAGCAGCCACCATTCAAAAATAGCGTAACAGCTTACTCATCGAGAAGTTTCGCGCCGCAGATAATCGGGGCTCAAACGTTGTACCGAAACTGAGGGCTTGTGTACTTCATTGTGGAAAATTAACTTGCTGGAAAAGATTAGTGTGAATGCACGTCAGGCCGAATTGTCTAGGGACTAGTCCGCGGACATTTTGGCAGAAAGAGTGGAGATCATACCACGTCTTTTCCAGTGAAAAATCAAAATCGAGAAATTTCTCGTCAGCGAATTTCGCTGTAGTTCTTTCTGATCGGGAGGGAGTGAGATGTGTCAACTTTGGTCTCCATTCGGAGAATAGAATCGGACACGCGAAGATTAAACAATGTTTCGTGTGAACGGGGGATGAGACAGCAATTCTATTTTGAAGTTGCGTTCGCAACTTCTAGACCAAGTTTGTGTGTTGATATCAGTATTCGCTATTCCTCCCGACCAATTCGGTGTCGATGTAGCTCAGCCCGGTAGAGTGGCTGTCAGGACGTGAACGACGAACTTCTAAAGGGCCGCAAGGCCAATAGGGTTAGGTCACCATGACTTGACGGACGGTCGCGGGTTCAAATCCCGTCATCACACCTTTTTGTAAGTTTTTCTTGTAAAAACTTTCCTCGGCGAGGAATTAACCTCGTCACCGGCGAATTTCGCCTCCATTTTCAAAACATGGAGTTTGCGTCATTCGCCTCCACAATGAAGTACACAAGCGGTAGGAGAGTATTCGCACTGCGATGAAGGTGAAGGGGTGACCCACACTGGAGCGCTGCGAAGTAAGAATGTTGGCACAAGTAACCGCAATGCAGGTGAGAATCCTGCACGCCGAAAGATCAAGGTTTCCTTGGCAATGTA
>CAIQCA010000110.1 GCA_903870235.1 uncultured bacterium | reverse complement strand
GGCTGACAAATTATTGGAAAGTATCCGTACAACTAGTGACGATACGGTGCGCACACAGTCCTATGCACAGCTTGATCAAATCATCCAGACAGATTTGCCAGCTATTTTCTTGTATTCACCAGAATTTATATATGCTGTACCAAAAACATTGCACGGAATTTCATTGTCATCGGTAACGGTACCAACCGATCGTTTCAATTCCATTCAGTCTTGGTATATCCAAACTGAAAAAGTGTGGAAATTATTTGCTCAAAATTAGAAAAAGTTAATAAATACAAAAACAGAAGAAAGAACCAAACCAATAAAAGAAAATAGAAAGGTAAAACATATAGATTATAAATAACCAATAAAAATGGAAAATCAAAATAACAGAAACAGTAGCAACCAAAACAGCAGACCCGGACAAAATAGGCCTGGTTTTTTCCGTCATCAAGCACAGACGCGTATTTTACGTAATGAAAGTTCAGCTACCACGAACACATCTGGCACCTCAGGCGCCAAGATCACTCCAGCGACAAATACACCCCCTTCAACCACAAACGCCCAGGGACACCGAATAGTCCTCGGCAAAGCCGCACGTAGAGCCATGGCCAATGGTAATCGTCCAGCATTCAATAGGCCCAATGTTCGTCCGGCAACAACCCAACACAATACGCCCAACCGTTCATTTCATGCTCCCCAAGGTGGCCAGGGATCACCACGCACGGGTGGTAGCGCAGGACCACGTCCAGCGACTAAGCCACACATTGCTGGCGCACGCATGGATGTTGTTAGAAAGGTGGGCAAACTCATGCCAAGACGCCAAAACAAAGCCGCCTCTGCACAAAAACGTGATGGCGACATAATTCCACCTTTGGCACCAAAAACTATCCGTATTATTCCCCTTGGTGGTGTGGAAGAAGTTGGTAAGAACATGACTGCCATCGAATATGGTAACGACATAATTATCGTAGATATGGGATTCCAGTTCCGCGAAGAAGGAACACCTGGTATCGACTATATTTTGCCAAATACAAAATATGTTGAGGAACGTGCAAGCAAAGTTCGAGGGGTCTTCATCACTCACGGTCACTTGGATCACATCGGTGGCATTCCTTACATCATGCCCCGTATCGGTAACCCTCCTATGTATTCTCGTCAATTTGGTGCCATCATGATACTAAAACGCCAAGAGGAATTTCCGCATGTACCACCTATAGATCTTAAGATCGTCGACAAAAACGAGACCATCGTCATCAGCCCAGATTTCAAAGTCGAAACTTTTGCGATTTCCCACACCATCCCAGACTCAATGGGTCTCATCATTCATACACCAGTTGGGGACATTGTCTTCATCGAAGATGTACGTGTTGATAACGTCAATGGCGTGCCTACAGACGAAGAAGTTGCACAATACGCCAGATTCAAAGATAAGAATGTTTTGCTTTTGACCATGGACTCAACCAGCGTGGAGAAGCGCGGCTTTTCCCTTTCAGAGAGTACGGTTATAGAAAACATTGAAAAGATAATGCGTGCCACATCTGGACGTATGATTATCGGTACATTCGCCTCTCAAGTAGAACGTATCATCGCCATCATCCAGATGGCCGAACGTTTTGGTAAGAAGGTTGCCATAGAAGGTCGTAGTATGAAAACCAACGTTGAGATCATAAAGAAACTCAAACTAGTTGATACAAAAAATATCATTCCAGTTGAAGACATTGAGAATTATGCTCCAGACAAGATTGTGCTTTTGGCCACTGGCGCACAGGGTGAAGAATTCGCCGCGCTTATGCGTATCGCCAATAAGACTCACAAATATTTCAAGATCCGACCAACCGATACTATAGTTCTATCCTCTTCAATCATCCCAGTTAACTACGTTTCTGTTATGAAGTTGAAAGACAATTTGTATCGCACTGAAGCTAAGATCATTACTTACTTAGATTCAGATATCCATGCTTCAGGACACGGAAATCGAGACGAGCTGGCCTGGATCCACAAACAGATCAAATACCGCTTCTTTATGCCAGTGCATGGTAACCACTATATGCTCCGTCAACACGCTGAACTTTCTATGTCTCTTGGTGCTCCAAAAGAAAATGTGATTGTACCAGATGATGGATCTATCGTTGAAATCCGTGACGATGGTAAGACTTTCATCAAACTAAAAGAAAAGGCTCCTTCAGGGCTTGTACTTGTAGACGGCTTCTCTGTTGGTGATGTGCAAGATGTCGTCATCCGTGACCGTCAAATGCTCGCCCAGGATGGTATATTCATCATCTTCGGCATCATTAACGCTTCAAACGGTAAGCTCAAGAAATCTCCAGATATCATATCTCGTGGTTTCGTTTACTTACGCGAATCACAAGAGTTGCTTCACGAGGTGCGCCACCTGATCAAGGAAACTATCGAACGTTCTACGAAAGGTATGAATCCTATCAATATAGATTTCGTCAAAGAAAATATTACCGATACGGTCACTAAGTTCCTCATGCAGAAAACTGCCAAAAGGCCAATGGTTATACCGGTTATATTGACGATATAAACTATCAACAAAAAATCTCTAGATATTTCTAGGGACTTTTTGTTGTGCGAAAAGAAACCGACTAAAGTCCACTCAACGGATCGATCATGGTTGTTTGGATAGTATTTGCCTTTGTGATAACCGAATTACCATAAGAAGTATTCCCTGTTGCATAACCACACGCTTTACCAGAATAATATTTACAAGCCGCAGTACGCTCAGCAGTATAACCTCCACGTCCGGCGCCAAGATCGGATAAGTACAAAGCCGAAGCCATGAAAGCATGCTCTGGATTCCACGGATCTGGCATACCAGAAATACCAACAGCAGCAGCTATACGATCATCAAGCAAAACCCATGTAGAAGGAATAAACTGTGAAGGACCCATAGCTCCTCCCCAACCGTAAGACATTGGACAAGATACGGGGGTTCTAGAAATATCACCACCAATAGCTGCCAAGATCTGCAAAAAAGGTGGGATATCACGAGTTGGGCTCATAACTCCAGTTACTACAGAGTTTGTTTTGATATTCATACCATCGCCGGTTTGCTGGTTGGTCACGTAACATGAGCCTACATTTTTTCCAAGAGCTGACTCTTGAGTAAGAATGGCAAGCAAAAACGCCGGCCTGACGCCAGTTTTCTGATAAGCTACGTTGGCATATTGTAGGGCCTGGCCGAACGGGATAGCTGCCGAGTCGCGTAGTGCGAACAAGGCCGCTTTGATCTGTACTGCGCGTGCCTGTTTCTTAGCTATGAAACTGGAATAGGCTTTTTCATTTCCTTTATTGATACTTAACAATTGTTGTTTTTGAGTTTGATCGGACTTGATACTGGCCTCCTGTTGCTGAATAGCATATTTGGCATCCATGGCGGCGTTGCGTCTGACATCGAGAGCATCTCGTTCTGCGGTCGTTGATGCCTGATCCGCTTGTAATTCATCGAAGGTGGCTTGTAAACTTTCCTGTACAGATTGGAATGTGTCTACATCTTTGAAAAATCCAGAAATACTGCTTTGCGACAACAAAACTTCTGGGACCGAATAAGTGTCCAGTTCACGCATCTTTCGAAGTAAGTCGGCTAAAGATTGTTTGCCACGACTTATATGATCCTCCAAATCGCTGATGTGATTCTCTTTCAAGGTAATGTCATTGCCAAGACTTTGAATCAGAAGATTCTTGGCTTTTATGTCCAACTGGGCAGCCTTTATACGTGCAGTCAAAATATTGATATCTCTAGAAAGCGAAGCACTTTGTGCTTGAGTATCCGCGAGTTGTTTCTGTGCTGCGGCCTGATCAGCTTCAACTTGTTGAAGCTCAGCTTGTAGAGCTGCCCTTTGTGCGTCTGTCAGATTATCAGCAACTACTGTATTAACTTGGAATCTCGGCCAAGCGACAAAAAAGACCATAGAAGAAACCAGAAGACTAGTTAAAACCATTACAAAAAGGCGTTTCGGCGCCAGCTTTGAAACCATTTCTCTAACCATGGGTTTATTATACCAAAAAAGCGCCTTTCGGCGCTCTTTTCTTTTTTGAAATAAATGTTGTGGTTAATAGCAGAAGTGCAAAGGCTGAAATTATTTCTTTCCGTCGGATTTCTTGTCACCACCTTTAGCATCGCCTTTTCCGCCTTTGGCATCAGCAGCTGCACCAGCTTCACCTTCCTTAACTTCCTTACCCTTCGTCTCGACTTCAATAGCTGTCATATCGATAGCTTCTGGAGCCTCCACAACCTCTTCCTTGGCCTCAGCAATAGAAGCGATAACATCTTCTGGGTTGATCTTGAGGTCAACACCCTTTGGCAAAATAATATCCTTAGCCTTGATAACATCTGTAAGTGTAGCCAGCTTTGTGATGTCAGCAGTAACTTCATGAGGAAGGTCGCGAGGAGCGGCTTCGATCTTGAGTTCACGATGAACCTTAACCAAAATACCACCGAGGTCTTTAACGGCCGGAGCAATACCTGTAAATACGATAGGGACAGCAACCTCGATCTTCTTTCCTTTTTCAATAACATAAAAATCTACGTGACGAGGTTCGCCAGACAGAGGATGAACGTCAACCTCATGAATAAGAGCCTCATGTTCTGCACCAGATGCGTCTTTGAGAATAATAACTGAGGATTCACCGGCCTTTTTCCAGACCTTCTTAAACTCAACAGTGGAAACGGCGGCGTTGGTACTAGCCTCTTTTGGACCGTAATAAACAGCTGGAAGTTTGCCAGAAGCGCGCACGCCATCTAGCTTTCCTGTCTTTTCTCTCTTTTCTATGGCTAATGTAAGCATGCGGACTATTATACACAAGATTTAGAAAGACGCAATACGCTATAGTAGCTTGCTGTCATATTCAAACCATTGATCTACCAAACATTATTTCTTGGCTTGCCGCCAGCGAGAACATCAACAATATTTTGTGCAGATATACGCGCCATATCATCGCGAGCATCCAGAGAAGCCGAAGCGATATGCGGCGTCAAAACTACATTGGAAAGTCCAGCAAGACCTGGCGCCATGGCCGGTTCATTTTCGAAAACGTCGAGACCAGCACCGGTTATTGTTCCAGCTTTCAGAGCGGCCACCAAAGCAGCTTCGTCAACAACCGGACCGCGTGAGGTATTTATCAAGTATGCAGTTGGCTTCATAAGTTTCAAACGTTTCTCACAAATAAAATGCTGAGTTTCAGGCGTCAATGGCACATGTAAAGATACAACATCGGCCTGTTTCAAAACATCATCCATGGTCGGCCAATAAGAGGCACCATGAAGGCTCTCAATCTTCTGATTTCGCACAATATCGTGATAAGCCACACGCATACCAAAACCTTTTGAAGCAATGCGAGCAACTTCCGTGCCGATACGCCCAGCACCTATAAGGCCCAAGGTTTTGCCGGCCAGTTTAATTCCAGGCAAAAGCATTGGATCCCAGCCAACATACTTTCCCGAACGTATAAACTTATCTCCTTCGACGACTCGGCATGTAAGAGCAAGCAAAAGAGCCCAAGCATGTTCAGCCACACGATCAGCACCACCCCCTGGAGCGTTGGACATATAGACTCCACGCTTTTTACCTTCTGCAATATCAAAATTATCAAAACCTATGGTATAGTCAGCAAAAATCTTGACCGTTGGTGCGGCATCCATAACTTCAGCGTCTATCTTGTCAGTCAGAAGAGCCAAAACCGCGTCATATGGCTTAACCTTTAGCGCCGCAATCAACTCCATTTTACTAAGCGGCCTATCATATGGACTGACATCAACTTCACAACCATTGGCTTTGAGAATGGTCACACCAAGCTCTGGAATCTTTCTAGTTATAAAAACAGATTTCATTTTCAATTAAAAATACGCAACTTTTCTTCTACTACTTTCTGCATAGCCATCTTGGCTGGTTTCAGAAACTTGTAAGGAGCAACCTCATCTTGATTATCAGAAAATGACTTTATAAGTCCTGCTCGATATGCCACACGAAGTTCTGTATTCACGTGGACTATGGCCACCCCTGCTTTTATGGCTTTGAATATATCATCGGCCGTGTTTCCAGATGCACCATGTAAAACCAGAGCCATATTTGTAGCTTTGGAGATTTCACCAACCCTTTTTATATTTAGAGCAGGATCGCCACCACGAACCATTCCATGGATATTACCAACGGCTGGGGCAATGAGATTTATGCCGGTTTCTTTTGCATATCTAACCGCATCTTCTGGAGTTGTCATATTTGCATCCCCTACAACAGCACCGTCAGGGATAGAATCCAACAACTTCGAAGAAGTTCCGATAAAGCCGAGCTCCCCCTCAACTAGAATTTCGTGACCAGTAGCAGCAGAAACTTGACGTGCATACTCAACACACTTTTTTGTAACACGAATATTTTCATCTAGTGACAATTGAGCGCCGTCGAAGATGACCATATCGAATCCCGCATCTATGGCTTCTTTAACTCTATCAAAAGAATATGTATGGTCAGCATTTAGGAAAATGTCTTGACCACGTTCTTCACGAATAGTCTTTATGATTGCCGCGGCTTCGCGCACCCCAACATAATCACGCTCACCTTCGGACACACCAACTATGACTGGCAACTTAAGATTTTGCGCAGCGTCTGCAATAGCCCAGATTCCATCTAGAGTAGACACGTTGAAATGGCCAACAGCCACATGATTGCGGAGAGCTTGGTCAACGTGTTGTCGTAATGTCATGGGATAATTATACAGCATATACGTTCTAGAGAACATGGTATAATTCACACATGTTTGGCAAACAAATTGACATCTTAGCGATCGGCGATATAACTTCCGATGCTTTTATCCATCTCAAGGATTCCCATATTCACTGTACAGTAGATACTCACGGCCAGGAAATCTGTATGCCGTTCGGGGAAAAAATTCCTTTTGAGTCTGTGAGAGTTATAAAAGCTGTAGGCAATGCCGCCAACGCAGCCGTGGCAACTTCACGCCTTGGTCTGCGAACCGCTTTGGTTTCCGATATTGGTAGCGATCAAAATGGTAAAGACTGTATTTCGGAATTGGATCGTAATAGAGTAGTTACAAAATATATAACCACACACAAAGGTAAGCCGAGTAACTATCATTTCGTGCTTTGGTATGATGTTGATCGTACTATCTTGGTAAATCACATCGAGTACGATTATAAACTTCCAACATTCCCTGAACCAAAATGGATTTACTTCACATCTTTAGCACAAAATTCGAGAATATATAATGGAGAAATCGCTGACTATTTAGAGACTCATCCCAAGGTTAAACTTGCCTTTCAACCAGGAACATTTCAAATAAATCTTGGAGTCGATGAAATGCGTCGTATATATGCTCGTACTGACTTTTTTGCAGTAAATTTGGAAGAAGCTCAGAGAATATTACAGACAGATAATTGTGATGTAAAAGCACTAATGAAAAAGATTGCTTCGTATGGGCCAAAACTAGTTGCAATAACTGACGGCTCCAACGGTGCCTATCTATTTGATGGAGAACATTACTACCAAATGCCAATGTACCCAGATGCTAGACCGGCGTTTGAACGCACCGGTTGTGGTGATGCCTGGTCTTCTACTTTTGTAGCGGCCTTGGCTATGGGCAAATCCCCTCTCGAGGCTTTGACATGGGCCCCCATAAATCCTATGTCAGTCGCACAGTTCGTTGGCTCACAAGAAGGTTTGTTAACGATGGACCAATTGACGTGGTGGTTAGAGAGAGCTTCGCAGGAATATAGACCGAGGGAGATATAGGAAAAAACTGAGAAACTACCACGATTAAATTAGTCCCTTCATCATCTCTTTCTTCACCTCCTCGAACCTCCCCTCAATGATCGCTTGT
>CAIQCA010000109.1 GCA_903870235.1 uncultured bacterium | reverse complement strand
ATTTCACTTCTTGACCACGTTATTATTACAAAAAATACATTCACGAGTGTGAATGCTAATTATGAAAAATAGAAATTTAGTCGAAGAGGCTGGTTTTTATTATAAAAAATTATGATTCGAGATTATATGGTAGTTTCGCCGTCTCTTGATGGAGTTTTGAGACATGATTCGGTTATTTATGAGGGTTTGAAACGTCCTGCAGAAGTTATGCGCGTCCTGGATGGTCCGTCCAGCCGTGGTGTAAAAAGGCCACCAACCGAAGAGCAGATCAAGGTTCTAGAAGAATATTTTAACGATATTTATGGAGTTTTTATGAAGAAATTATCAGAATTTGTAGCGGCTTCTGGCTCAAAAGCCGATGAAATTGTGAAATTACAGGCCTTGTTTCAAGAGATGATCAAGATAAAGGTGATGATAGGAAATGGTAATGGGAAATGACATTCTATAGTATACATATAAAAATATGGCTATAAATATAGCTATAATCTGTAAATTTCGGTCTGGTTTGATAGGATATATGCCTATTGACTTATGGTGTATATCTGTGCTATAATGGCTACAGGTAATGTTTTTCACATATGTGTGATATGTGTGCAGAAAAAGGAAAGAAGAGCGGATAAACCGGCCTTTAGGCCAAACAAATAGGAGGTGGCAAGTGAATGCCATTCAGAACGCGGTAAATGCGGTTGTAGCCTTAATCATCTGTATCGTCCGTGAATTGATCACCCACAAAAATCCCGATTGGGATTCAGTGGTGTCGGTCTTCCTGCTCCGTCTTCACGGACGTGCGCAGTTCAAGGGCATCGAAACGGCACCGGTTCGGTTCAGTGAGCAGACTGTGCTCGGCACGGATGCGGACCATGATCGGGACGGAGTTGTCCCGGTTGACACCGGGAAGGGTCGGTTCAGTGAGCACAAGGGCGTTGACGGACGAGTTGAAGGGAAGTGCGCCGCGATCCTCGTGGCGGAGTTCCTCAAGCTCCTCGGTCGTCCGGAATTGAAACAGCTCATCGAGGAAACTCGGTCGGCTGATATCAAACCGGAAAGCACGCCCACAAGCGTGCCAGCGCTGATGAAGTTGGCGTATCGGCTCGGTAGCAGTCAGCAGTTCGTGTTTGACTCTGCTACTAAGTTCGTGGAAGCGATTGTCCGGCACCAGCAGTACCGCTACGCGGCAATTGCTGGCGAATGGACTCTCACCCAGTGGTTCGAGAGTTTGGTGAACGAGAAAGACAGTGTTCTCGCCGCCACCGGCCATGCCCACGACTTCATCGCTCGCGTCCTCACGGCCAGCACGGCTAGCAAGGATCAAAAAGTTCTCGAGCTCGCTTACGTGGTGGAGGCCTTGCAACGCAGTGGTTGCGACAAGTCTGACATCAAGGCGATGTTGCGGTTCTGGTTCTCGCTCATGCAGAAGGACCAGGAAATGTTCCGTGCGGAATTGGATCGTATCCGTCCGTTGAGGAAGAACATGGTCCCGGTTTGTGCGTTGACGCAGAATCGGGTTGAGGTCAAACTCAATCTCCTGGTCCTCGACCAGGACGACAGTCAGCACGCCCATCGTGCGGCCATGTTCACGGATCGTGACAGCGGTTGTAAACCGGCCGACGTCGTGTTGGTTCGGAATAAGACCGGGAACGTCCAGATCTATACCCACAAGCGTCGTTGCGAAGGGGTTAGTCTGGATAATCTGTGGCTCGCCATTCGGTGGAACGAGATGCCGCAGCAGCTCAAGAAGACCACCGGTGTGTACGACTTGTCGGCGTCAATGGACGTCGAGAGCTGGTACTACTTCAGGCTGGGGGAGGCCATCTTCAATGGCTCTCTGACAAACGAACGCCCGGCGACGAAGATCCCGATCCGGGTTCTGACGGAGCTCATCCAGTTCTCGTTGCATCCGCAAGGTTTCTTGCGGCTCTGCGAACGGTTCGGGATGGGAAAGCGTGAGAACGGTGGCGCCAAGGGTGGCGGCAACGGTCAGGGCGCTCGGCAGGCCGATCGGCGCGATAACCGGCAACAGAGCGGTTCAGGCAAGGGTCAGGACCGGCGTCAGCAGGCGCCATCCGATTCGCGGATGGTCCAGCTCGAACGCGAGTTCGGTCAGGTGACGGCAGCAGCTACGGCGGCACCGACGTCTGATCAGGCCCCGGCGGCCGATCCGAAGAAAACCACGGCAGCTGTCACAGCGACAGCCTAGCCTGCACACATAACACGACAAGGTCCACCAGGATACATACATGCTTTTGCATTATGCCCCGGTGGACCTTTTCTTTTTATAATTTAGAGCGATTTCGGCCACTTTTTTGCTATAATAGCCTCATGATACCTCGTGACCATTTCAAAAATAAACGCATAGCCGTGGTCGGTCTTGGTGATCACGGAGAAATGGTTACTGATATTAAATTTCTTTTGAAAGCTGGGGCGTTAGTATCGGTATATGATATGCGCAGTGAGGCCAGGCTCAAGTCTGATATCGATTTTTTACGTTCAGTCGGCCTAGCGAGTTATGTTTGCGGATCTGTACCAGCCGATGATCTTCTGGATATGAATCTTATAATTTTGTCGCATGAGTATCCGCGCAATTCTTCTTTTCTGGCGAAAGCTGATCAGGCCGGCATTGCGATAGAATATCCTGAAACTTATTTTTTCAAACAAGCACCGCCGATTACCTTGATAGGTGTGATAGGTATTTGCGGTAAATCTACCGTCATGAGCATGATGGTGCCACTTCTGGAAAAAGTTTTTGATGATGAAGACCAAAAGCTATTTGTAGTTGATTTTGAAAGTGGAGACGGAATAATTTCTTTCTTGAGAAAAATAAAAAGCAATGACCTTGTGGTGGCCAGATTAGACGGACTGATCACCAAGGAACTTTACAATATCCGTACCAGCCCGCACATTGCCGTTTTTACTACCGATCTCCCTAGGGGCGCATACAATGATTCTCCTTTCGAAATCCTTACTTATCAAACTTATAATAATTTCGTAGTGGCTAGCAATGAAGTCATAGACAAGACTCACACTTTCGGTTTTCAACCAAAGGCCAAAATGCTACGTACCAATGCAAATATTATTCCAGCGACTTGGGATTTTGTGGGGAAGGGTTTGCATGATCGCGACAATGCCGCTCTTGCCGTTCAGGTTGCCAAACTCTTCAAACTAGATGATGAGATAATCCAGTCGGTTATAGAAGACTGGAAGCCGCTGAAGGGAAGATTGGAGTTGATCAAGAAAGTTAAACAGATTGATTTCTACAATGACACCACCTCTATCTCACCAGATTCCACTCAGGCGGGAATTGTTTCGTTACGTGGCAATAAGGACATAGTTTTGATAATGGGTGGTGCCGATGCTGGTTATGATTATCGAACACTATTTTCCGTATTACCGCAATATATACACACACTCATTGTAGTGCCTGGAAGTGGGACATTGAAAGAAAGATTGGCTATTCGTTCTTTAGATCAGATTCAGGTTCGTTCTGCGAGCTCTATAGAAGAAGCTGTTAGTATGGCCGTAGAAAGCGCCAGGAAGAGTGATAAAGTCTTGTTTAGCCCGGGGTTTGGTAGTGGTGGCATAGATCGTTCGGCAAAAGAAAGAGGAGACCGATTTGTGAAGGCGGTTAGAGGATTAAAGTAAGGACTAGTTACAGGGTGTGAAAATTTTTCTGGCTTAAGCTGGTTTTTTAATCTCCACAGATCATGCAGACGATCGGTCCCTTTATGTCGTATTTAGCATAAGTGGCTTTCAGTGCTCCTACAACCGAAAGGGCACTGTTGGTAGAAATATTTAATCCTGTATAAGTTTTTGTCAATTTTTGTGCTATTTGTATATCCTCGTTTTTAGCACACCAGCCAGTTCCTCCTGTTTTTTGGATTAGAGGAATGAGGATAGGTTTACGTAAGGCGGTTTTGTCCACGATAGCATCGGCCAGAGACATCTCTGTAGATTCACATTTATGAAAGACATCGGACATAGGATGACAAGATGATGTTTGAACTATATGTACTTGTACAGGTGATTCCTCTTTCAAAAAACAATTTGCCAGAGCTTGTGCCGTCGTACCAGACGATGTACCGATAAACACAGCAGCTACATTTCTTATGGAAAGGATTTCTTTTGCTAGTGATTCGTAACCGATTAGGGCCGTGTCGTCTGTAGACTGACGCAAACTAGTGGCACCATTCTGAACTGCTTCCATGAGTGCTCGTAGAGGACGCTCATTCTTTGTGATCTTTATTCTTTCTGGTTCATTTATTTTGTTTATGATCGAAGTTAATTTATCGAGTTTTGTTGCGGATATATTGTTACCGACGAAAACTTCAAGCTTTATATCTGGCTTATCCTTTA
This sequence comes from uncultured bacterium, assembly GCA_903870235.1. Taxonomy (GTDB): domain Bacteria; phylum Patescibacteriota; class Minisyncoccia; order Phycocordibacterales; family PALSA-1337; genus C7867-002. The sequence continues at coordinate 206 of CAIQCA010000109.1, read as the reverse complement.
TATACAAGACAGCTGCTAGAGCTGCATTTCCCGATGAAGAAATGACAAAACTCTTTGAGCCCTTGCTGTGATGGTGATCAATCATGACGGGGATGGAGCGGCCTTTGTGAGAGCCTAGAGGATGTAAGTCCTCGCGCTTAAAATAAAGGTCTTCGTGGCCTATGGCGATACCTAGCTTAGAATATTGTTCGTTTGGTGTTTCTTCT
>CAIQCA010000108.1 GCA_903870235.1 uncultured bacterium | reverse complement strand
TGGCCGACGGCTGGCTCTCGGCTGCCTTCGCAGCCTCCGAGACGTCTGTCTCATCAATATCTGCTGGCTTTGCTTGGTATGCCAATAAGACATTAAAATTACTCTTTTCACCATTTGTGAGCATTTCTTTAATTTTTTGCGCACTCATAATACTCGTACCAAATTTTTTCTCATAGAAGTCCTTGGCCAATTTTCCTATAGAAAAATTGTAATCTTTGAAGGGGAGAGGAATGATCTCGAGTTTGAGACCAACTTTTTTTTCCGGGTCAGTTTCTGAGCTTGTACCTTTTTCAGTTACGGGCTCATTAACCTTTTTCAAAATACGGCGGTTTTCGCTGGTAAGTGAGAATTTAGAAAGATCGGTACGGACACTTCTGGTTTGTTGCATGACGCCCTTATCGAGACGTGTAAAAACAAAACCACTAGCATACATCTTGTCGATATTTTCTGGGGAAAAGTCAGTTATTGTTTTTTCTGACCAATTAAGGTAATTCATGGTGTTTTTTGCTCAAAGGCCAGGTTATTACTGGAGCGCTAACCAAAAACCAAAAACCACAAAGATAAAGTGAACAACCCAGAAACGCATAACAGTTTTTTCCTCGCTCCAGCCCTTGAGTTCGAAGTGGTGGTGCAGTGGTGCCATCCTGAAAACTCGTCGTCCAAGAGTGTACCTGGAGGCTACTTGAATAACTACTGACATAGCTTCAACATAGAACATGAATCCGAAGAAAAAGAGCGTTGTTATTTCACCGATCGCCATAGCATTCACTGCAAGTAGAGCACCGAGACCGAGTGAACCGACATCACCCATCATAAATCTGGCGGGTTTAATATTGAAATAAGTATAAGCAGCGATTGCTCCCAATGTGGTTGCATTTAGGATAGCCAGCTCGCTGAAACCATTTATCCAACTCATCAAAGTCAATGCACTGAAAGTGATCAAGAGCATTCCGCCTGCCAGACCATCCATGCCATCCGCGATGTTTACTGCATTGGCGGTGAACATAACGACGAAGATGATGATTGGGACTATCAACCAGCCGGCATTTATCGGTGATATGACCCAGCCAAATATGGTTTGGTCTTGAAATGGCAAATAAATATAATGCCAAGCAGGGCCGAGTTTTGTGTAGATCCACCAAGCAGTTAAGCTTCCGGCGATAAACTGCAAGATGAGTTTTTCGTGAACGAATACACCACGTTTGGTCTGTGATCCGAACCAGACAGAAATACGCTTGAAGGCTGTCCAGGGAAGTGTAGCGAGATACCATAAACGCATCTTCCATTCACTATGCACACGTATGAGACGCATGACATGCCCGATCTTGCGCGAGTGCCTCTCTGAACCATATATGCTAAGTAGGTCGTCGATAGCACCCAATAAGGCGGAAATAAGCATGACACCTATCGGTACAAAGGTATAATTGCGATTCCAATTCAAGAAATAAGTGATGACTGCAACTGTAATGATCACCAGAAGTCCTCCCATGATCGGAGTGTTTCTTTTGTAGGCGTGAGAACCCAAAGTTGCTAATTCTGTTTTTGGCTCTTTTACTAGGCGAAATTTGAAAAGGAGACCAGTCAAAAGTGGCGCCCATAAAAAGGCTATTATTGCGCCGACAAAAGTAAAACCTATGATACGAGCCAAATCGCCCGTGCCCTGCAACATCGTTAACATTGAAATAAGGATAGCACAGAGAGGGAGCTATATCCAATGTTCTAGAACCAGTTTAATCTACGGACTTCTACAGTATACTCACGAGCCCTGGTCAGGAGATTTGTTTCTGACCATGGAAATTCCAGGATATTTTTTTCTAGATCTGTAAAATCTATAGAGCCCTGTTTCAGACCAGTTCCATACATGCCATCTTCCGGATAGGCGATAGTGTGAGTATAAAATATCTTTATCGGTAAATAATTTTGGTATTCAACGCTGTTGACTACTAAAATATGATCTCGATTTGTCATTTTGGCAATCATGGTTATCATGTCACCTGGCTGAATATTTTTTGTATCAATAATCCTACTGTTCTTGTTGTCAGTGAAAGTGGCTACATTACAATTTTCTACTGGTCGCAGAGCGCTGCGTATCTTTCCCAACAAGCCACCAGCATTTATAAAATGAATTTTTTTGTCTAGAGGCCCTCTTCCTTGTTCTTCACTTTCGGCATTGAGAATATAATAGGCGAGTCCGGAACAGTCTAAGCCAATATTTCTGTCAGTTAAGTATTTTTTCAATGAAACAGAATCGAGGGCGTCGATGGCTATATGTTCCTTGGTTAAGCTGGCGGTAACTTCTTCATATATATCCTTGGGACTACCTTTTCCACCATAAACACGCAGAGCACCACGGGCTTTCGTTACTTTGTTATTGAAATATGGAACAGAACAGGTGGCTTTGCCAACAGAAAAATTTGCATACTGATCTATCACGGACATGGCGCGAAGTGACAATGTTTTTATATTCATAGAAAAGAATCAGTTATCTCTTTACCACGTGAATTGAATTTGGCATGAGCTTCCATAATGCCCTTCATACTCTGAATGCGAAGCTGGTCGGAATTATATTCGGTGTTTGAATATTGTATCACGCGATATCCGGAAAGCTCGAGTGAACCGATAAGATCATCTGCCATGTATGCTGGATTTTTGGTAATACGCTTAATTATTTGAGCTCCATCATTCACGTGTATGATAGGTGCGTTGATTATAGACCCTAGCAGAGCCATTCTATAGGCTTCAAATATGGTTATTCCCACAAGACCATTGCGGCGGTTCTCTTCTTGTAAAAAAGATTCAAACGTTGTTGAGGCTGGTTGGCGAGCATTTATTTCTATCAAATATATTTGACCTCTCTCATCATCTCTTATCACATCTATACCACACATACCGCAGTAACCTTCTTTAGATAATTTCTCTCCAATTTCTCTAGCCATGTCTTCGATCTTCGATAATTCACTTTCTGAGAGTAAAGTATGGGACAGACTCCAATCATTTCCGATCGTACTAAATGGATTGTCAGTGAATGGAGGAAGTCCTGTAATTTGATAACTGATATTTCCGGTAAAAATCCCGTTTGGGGTCACTATGATATTAACAGTAAACGAGGGCCCCATTACAAAAGAAGTTGCTCTGGCTAGACGATCAGGAAACTTTTTTTGCAGGATAGCCAATTCCTCGCTTGAATTTATAAGAATAGTTCCGTCGCCGGTGTGGCCATGAGCCCACTGTAAAACTAGCGGCGTCTTTTGCCATTTTATATCTTTCGTTATAGCAACTTCGTGCGGAGGGAGATATTTTTTTGTTAATTCACCGAGCCACTCTATTTGAGTTATCTTATTCTCTATCTTTTCAGCAAGTGCGGCCGACGGGTTTAACAAATGCCAACCATTATTTTTACAGATTGCTTCGATGATGATTGTATTTTTGAAAACTAAAATAGCGGGAGTTGTATCTGTAGCTGATGCACTAGCCTGAATCATCAGACTACTCATTTCGCTTGTTTCCAAAAGTTCATTGGTATCCAAGAGATCGTGTATCTTCAGCGATTCAGTGGCTATGGTGCGGGGGTCATTTTGGGGATCGATCAATGTTATAAATTCTGGATATTGTTTTTTGATTGATTCCGAATAAGAAGTTCTGTTGGTGACAATCTTATAGTTTTCGCTAAGTGGCATGCCCAAAGCACGCTCGATATCGCGCGTAACGTATATTATCTGGGTGTTTTTGGGTGTATTTTTCACCTTGTAGAGAAGTGTATCATAATATGTTAAGGT
>CAIQCA010000107.1 GCA_903870235.1 uncultured bacterium | reverse complement strand
GATCTGAGCCCGAAGCACACTTACATCCACAGCTACAACTCAGCCTGTACAACTTCTTAGATCAAGCCAATCAATCAAATAACAGTCAGCTATTCATTACCTCACATTCTCCAACACTCACCTCCAAAGTACCACTTAACAATCTGATTCTGCTAGAGAAAAATCAAGCTTATCAGCTCGGAAACCTGTTCGATGATCGTGAAGCCGAGAATATCATTGAAGACACTGTGAAAAACGACCCGTTAAAAGATGCCGATTTTCACATCAGGCGAAAAAAATTAGAGCGATACATCGATGTAACCAAGTCACAGCTACTGTTTGCTAAGTCCGGGCTTTTTGTAGAAGGAATATCCGAAGAACTACTTATTTCTGCCTTTACACAGGTCGAAGGCTACAGGCTGGAAGATTACAGAATAGAGTTGGTTAATGTCCGGGGTACATCCTTTTACCCGTTCCTGTACCTTTTTAATTCCACAGACTCAAAGAAGCGTGTTAACAAGCCTGTTGCCATCCTAACGGACGAAGATCAGTTCACAGATTCAAAAACAAAAGAATACAGCTTCAAAAAACTGCTTGAAAACAACTACGTGAAACTGATTGAACTCGACACCAATATTCAAGGCGGCAATGTAAATTCAAGGGTTGCAAACCTTCTATCAGTCGCAAATGGTAATGCATCTATAAGTGTGCACACCGCGTTTAAAACATTGGAATATGAATTGGCCCTAGCCAATGTACCCAATGACAGAACAAAGCTGACCGATAACTTTTTGTTCTCATACCTCGCGGGCTTGGATTCAAGCACAACCGATTCCATAAAAGCCTACACGGCCACGTTTGTAAATGACGAGATGAGTGACGAGGAACATCGGAGAACCGCTATCCTGCTTTGGAAAGCTATGCCCACAAAAGCCGTTTTCGCCCAGGATTTTGCCCTTCATATTTTGGAAAATCTCGATAAAGCCAAGCAGAGCTTAATCATTCCTCAGTATATAAAAACAGGACTTTCCCAGTTGCAGTAAGGCCATGGAATTTGAAATCACCCCACAACGACAAGCCTATTTAGATGCGCGAGGCAAAATTGTTCTGAATGCATGTCCCGGGAGCGGCAAAACAACAGCGATAGCAAAAAAGCTCATGCTGTTGCAAGACGAATACACCTCTAAATTCGGTCGATTTAGTGGCATCGCTTGCCTGTCTTTCACCAACACAGCCAAAGACGAAATCAGCGAGAAATACACCGAACTGAGTGGAAAATACCTGGGCTTTCCGCACAAGGTTTCCACAATAGACAGTTTCATCAATCAATACATTACATTGCCATACTACTATCTCTTTGTAAAAAATGGCAAGCGTCCAAAAATACTCGATGATCCTGTGTTTTTGAACGATGCCTGGAATGGTAGATTTAGATTTAAGGCAAGAAACAACCAGCTTATTTGCTTTTCCTACCCACCCGCTTCCATCAGGTTTGAAAGCAATGGTACTTTCTCATCCAACGGCTACAAACCCTCCAAGGACAAGGTGGCACCGGACGTTTTCAACAGCTATTGCACAGCGTTGAAGAAATGGCAAATTCAAACAGGTCTAATTACTACAAGCGATTCCGCATTCATCGCGTATGAACTATTGTGTCAGCACCCCAAAATCGGTAATTGGCTTGCGCTTCGCTTTCCGCACATAATCGTAGATGAAGCACAAGACAACTCAGCCATGCAACATGCCTTGTTCGACAAACTTGCTGCTCTCGGCCTCGCCAACCTTGAATTTATTGGAGACCCTTACCAAAGCCTCTACGAATGGCGTGACGCAGACCCAACCCTTTTCAACACCAAGTATGTCGATGCTCAAAATTGGCAAGGACTGGATTTAACCGACAGCCGAAGATCTCCGCAGCGCATAATTGATTGTTTTTCCATTCTTCGCAAACAAGGCGACCCCGCG
>CAIQCA010000106.1 GCA_903870235.1 uncultured bacterium | reverse complement strand
TGCATCCAGAGTTTCCGACACTGAATTACTGCCAAGAATGGTTTCTACAAGCGTTGTGTTGTCGCTTTGTTGTATAGTAGCAAGAGTATTGGCAATGATACGTTTATCATCGTCGATATTTTGTTGGCTAGCTGTTATCTGAGTGGATAGTTGCTGTATTTCCAAGTTGCGCGCCGAGATCTTATTTTCTGTAACCTTGACATCGTCGGCCAGTTTCTTCTGTGTTAATTGTAGAGATTTTATGGTGGAAGATAACGATGAGGCTTGACCAGACAATGAATCAATTTGTTTCTGGTAGCTTGCTATCTCTTGTTCTAGGTTTTTTATATCCTGGTTACGCTGATCAATTTTGTTTTGGAGAGTAGCGGCTGACCCTGCGGTAGTTTGAGCATAAACAAAAGATAGGTCACTCCAGATAGTACTACTAAAAAAGATCGCACCGATAGCAACAATCGAAAGAGCGATATATTTATGACAACTTGGATATGGCATTTTCTAGGCGGATTATTGTTTCTTCCCTACCAAGTAAAAAACCACAAACAAAAGGATCAGGAGATTTTTCTTGGCCGGTCAAAGCAACGCGTAGTGGCCAGAAGACATTTCCTTTACCTGAAGTTTCCGCATACGACCAAAGAGCGACTTTTATAGCATCAGCAGTAAAGCTCTTATTAGAAATAGTCTTTATGGTTTCTAGAGACTTGGTCAGATGTGTTCGGGCTGATATAAAATCAGGATCTTTTTTCCAAAGTAGCATCTCTTTTGGATAGCTGGGAATTTCTTTTATAAAACCAAGTTCACCAGAAACATTGAGAAGGTTGGCAATATCACCAAATGACGTGATTTTTTCCTTCAATATTGGGACAAGGCGTTTGTTCATATCACTACCACTAGACAACCATTCAGGGATAAATGGTGATGCGGACTCGAGGAATTCTTGGTCGGTTAGTTTGAGAATATAATGTCGGTTATACCAGGCTAATTTTTCGTCATCGAAAATGGCTCCGCCTTTTTGTACACGGTCTAGACTGAAAGACTTCACTAATTCGTCAAAAGTGAAAAACTCCTTATCATCGGTGGGATGCCAGCCAAGTAAAGCTAAATAGTTAACTATAGCTTTCGGTAAGTAGCCTTTGCGGCGGTACTCAGTCATCGGCACAGCGCCTTTTCTCTTTGACAACTTCGAACGATCTTTTCCTAGAAGCAGCGGAATATGGGCATATCGAGGCGGAGTAGCTCCCAGGGCTTCATATATGAGCATTTGCCTTGGTGTATTCGATATATGATCTTCACCTCTGATGACATGCGTAATACCCATCTCCATATCATCTACAACCACCACAAGATGAAATACTGGTTCGTCCATGCTTTTGGCAATGACAAAATCTCCAAGTTCTGTAGTATCAAACTCTACTTTGCCACGGATTAGATCATTGAAAGTAACTTTAGTTTTAGGATTTTTGAAACGAATCACTTCTTCACGGGGTTGTGTCTGGCCGGCGGTAGAAGTAGCAACGACGGTTTCTTTTGAGATGTACGCATGACCAGAGTCGATAAGTTTCTGTATATATTTTTTGTAAATTTCTGTTCGATCTGACTGTCTATAGAAGGCGTCATACTTCAGTCCGAGCCATTCTAAGCTTTCCATAATGTTTTCCTCATACTCCTTTTTTGACCTCTCCTTGTCAGTATCTTCTATGCGCAATATGAATTTCCCTTCATTTTGTCTAGCGAATATACAAGAAAAAAGAGCTGTTCGGTAGGTTCCAGCATGAAAATACCCAGTTGGTGATGGGGCAAACCTCGTGATGACTTTGTCGTCTTTTTCCATATTTGATATTATAGGCCAAAATCACATATTTGGGAAACAAAAAGGTCGGTTTGAGCCGACCAGTTTGTTGATGTTATCTTTAACTTTTTGTCTCTAGGCTGTCTAATTAACCCTTGATTTCTGCACCGGCAGAAGCTGAGGCCTTAAAGGTTTTCATTATAATGTTACCACTTGCATCGGTTAGAGGCTTATCGGTGTTTGTATCAAATTTCTTATCACCATTGTCGGCGTAGAGTGTAGCATAGTACATCATTCCGTCTATCATCGGCTGAGTAAGTTTGATTGTCACTGGGTTAATACCGATAGGAGCAACAGCGGAACCGATAACGTCACCTGGTTTTCCGCCTGAGTTCTTCTGTATCACTACCCAACCCGTGTTCGCCATTTGTACCGAAGAGGCATAAGCCACGTTACCTGGGAATTGATCGGCCATGATGATACCGTTTGTAGAACCGTTTGTTGCTTGAGCTGTCTGTTGATCAGGAGTAGTGACTGGTGCCTCGGCGCCTTTATTGCTAAAGACCATAAAACCGATAATGACAAGCACGATGATAACTGCTGCGGTTACAACCCACTGCCATGTCTTGATTCCGTTTGAATTTTCCATATTGTCCATATATTTATAAATAATTATGCTTACTGCTTATAAAAGTTGATAAATTCGACCAGTTGTTTTAAGACAACAACTATAGCGCTTTTGAGGTGAAATTTCAATAGCCAAAGTAAGCTTATTATTAGCCGTCTTTTGATTATTTCTCGTGAGTTAAGGCTATATCGAGAATGGCTGTTGCTATGATAGCAGCACTATCTGGTTTTGCGAAAGCTGTAGCTTTTTCTGCCATAAGCTTCTTTATTGACGGATTGTTACAAATACGGTCTATTTCTTCGATCAAAACATGGGCGGTCATGTTATTTTCTTCTATTATGGCAGCGGCGCCTGTTTCAGCATAAGCAAAAGCATTGGCCGTTTGGTCATGACTGATCGAGTTTGGCAGTGGAATTATTATGGAAGGTTTTCCCCATGAAGCTATTTCGAAAATAGTTGATCCTGCACGCGAGACGA
>CAIQCA010000105.1 GCA_903870235.1 uncultured bacterium | reverse complement strand
TACTCCATAGCTAAGGTCAACACCCATGTCTATCTAGAAGCCCCAGACACAGAGATCGGCTTCACAAACCAACCTGGTTATGCCACTACTACACCTGTTGTCGCCTTCCTAGGTCCTCTACCTACTGATCACACTCCACCTACTGCTACTGGTGGTTATTCTGGAGGAGGAGGTGGTGGGGGGGGGAGGCAACTGTGTTGCAACCGGTGGAACTGAAACTACTGTTAGTGGACATACTGTTCACACATTTACTTCAAGCGGAACATACACCGTTACTTCTGGAACATGTAATGTAGAAGTTCTTGTTGTTGCTGGAGGTGGACCTGGGGGTGGATATGCTGGTGCTGGAGGAGGAGGTGGTGGTGTAATCCACGAAACATCATTCTCTGTTTCCTCGGGCGATCATGCTGTTACCGTTGGTGATGGTGGTCCTGGTGCTACTGGTCAGTGGAATACCACTTATAATGGAGGTAATTCTGTATTTGAATCTTTAACCGCTATTGGTGGAGGAGTTGGAGCGGAAGGGGGTTGTGGTGGTTGTGGTTTATCAACTAGTGGAGGCTCAGGTGGAGGTGGATCAAATGAGTCCGATCCTGGATCTGGAACATCTGGCCAAGGGCACAACGGCGGAGTTTGGGCTAATGTCGGTGGAGACTATGGTCACGGCGGCGGAGGCGGAGCCGGTGAAGCTGGACACGATGGTACTGCTTCGTATGGAGGAAATGGAGGTAACGGTTTGACTTTTGATATTAGTGGCGTCTCAACTTATTATGGAGGTGGAGGTGGGGGCATGGTGGTAAGTTGGAGTAATACTAGTGCCGGTACAGGCGGACTCGGTGGTGGTGGAAATGGAGCCAGCTTATATTTTAGTGGTTACATACACACGGCTGGCACACCAGGTGAGGCTAATACTGGAGGGGGAGGAGGTGCTGGAGGTATACAAGCTGATAATAGTGGTGCAGGTTACGCTGGCGGTTCAGGAATTGTGATAATCAAGGATTAGATATTCTGAAATCCAAATCTATTCTATCTAGTCCTTCTTGCTTGTCGGTCTTCCATCGCCTCAACAAGCTCTCTCAATTTGATTAACATAGTCTCGTCTATTTTGGTTCTATCATATTTCAAATTTTCATTAACACCGGTAACATTATATTCATAATCATTTATATCTAACTTATTCCTACCGATATTTTCTAGTTGACCTTTGTAATGGTCGAAGATTTCTTGTTTCATCTGTGTGTATTGATCAATCCCAGACTCTTCTCTGTTTATAGGGTCATGATGTTTACCAGTAATAACCTCTGGAAATCTTTTTTTGAGTTTTTCTGTACGCCCTTTTCTCAATATATCGACATCTTTTTTCCATTGTTCTTTGTCAGTTATCTTTTCTGTGGCGATCTTGGCATCTTGTTCAAGGCGCAATCCATCGTTACTGTATAAGTTTGATTGTATTGAGGCACTTACTTCTTGCAAGGCTATATCGAGCCCAGCTTCAACTTGGATACGTTCATTTTCCAATACTTTCTGTCTCGGTATTATTGCGCTTATATATTTCGGATCTAGTGCCCCTTTTATTGCGATCTCCGTTGCATGTATACCGAGGAACTCGATTTCTGATAACGGAATATCTATAACCATTAATCCCTTATGGCCATAATTAGCAGATTCTTTGGGATTTAATGAAGCAGAAATATACGGAGTCATACCATGATCTGCATGATATCCACCCAGGTGGTGTATTTGTCTCATTACCAATTCCTTTCTCACACTAAAACCTTGAAGCACCATTTTCTCCAAGTCGGCTAGCTCATCGTTCATGCGTCTTATTTCATCTGGATTGAGATATGGTTGTACGTGATCTACATACGTCAGTAAATTATCGTAGGTCGGATTTCTTGCTAGATTATCGACCTCCTGCTTAATTTTTTCAATTGTAGTGGGCACTCCGGAGGTATTTTCATTTCGCATCGCATAAGGAATCTGATTCAAGACAGACACATCGAGATGATTTATGACTCTATAAATCCTGACCAGTTTTTCAGTTTGAGGTGGCCGCTTTTCAAATATGATAGCTTCAGAAAATTCTCCACCATTTTCAATTTTTATTGTTTTTGATTCAACGCCAAGTGCTCTCAATCTGTCAGCTAGTTTGGTTCCTGGAGTTTGCTCCTGTGAACTGATTGAATCTATGTTCCCCTGGTCTTTATGGGGGTTTTCTACTTTCGGCGGTTTTGGGGAAGTCGAAATAGTTTCGGAATTTGAATTATCGTCTGCAGCTTCGATTTTTGGAAAACTGTCGAGAGATTTCATATTTCTTTATTATAAATTACTTTGTCTACAAACTCACACTTCTCTCAATCTCATCAATTCTCTGTCTATTTTTTTCTCCTTTGTCTATAGCAACATCGAAGAAGGGGACACGCATCATGCGTGCATTGTTTCCGACGTATGCACGAAAATCTGAGAGTTGGCGTGTCATGAAGTCTAAGGCAGCGGCCTCTTGGTTTTCTGGCAGCACAGTGAACAGTATGGTTGCACGTGAATTTCTTGTGCGTAGTTCTATACCGGTGATAGTGATAAGCGAAGTGCGATTTGATTCACGTGAAAAAAACTGAGCAGCTAGCTCGCGTATTACTTCTTTGATTTTTTCGTCCTTCTGCTTCATCTCTATATTTTTGTAAATTATGATTTCTTCTCGATCGTTCTTACGGCTTCTACACGATCTCCTACAGCGATCTCGATTTTTGCTTCGATCATCGTACCAAATTCAAAACCTTCAGCAACTTCGCTAACGCGCAGCTTTTTTGACTGCAGTTCGCGTATTTTGCCACGACCTATCTCAGACCCACGCCTCATGATACGCACATCATTACCGGAAAACAAAGTTCCAGTTTCCACTTTACCACCGATAACCTGACGGTCTTTTTCCTTTGAAAATAGGGCTAGAATCTTGGCACAACCAGTGACTTCTTCTATGTATTCCTTAGGAATAAGGGCGGTCAATTGTTCGCGAACAAATTCGGAGAGTTTATATATGATCTCAAAAGTTTGCACTGAAAGTGGTATGGCTGAACGTTCAATGATGGCCGCGGCTTTAGTATCTGGTTTAGTATGGAAACCGATCACCAGTACACGTGGATCTCCGATAGCAATTCTCACATCGTTCTCATTTATATCGCCAATACCTTCCGAAACAATTTTTATCTTGACTCTGTTATGAGTGATCTTTGCAAGCTCGTATTTTACACCTTCAAGACTACCGTCCGTATCCGTCTTGATAACGACCGGCAACATAACTACTGAAGATTCATCTGAAAAGGTGTTCGATGGTGCGGTTGAGATTGTGGTTGTAGCCTTGTTCTTGAGACGAGCAGAATGTTGGGTTACTTTGTATTCCTCTGTCATCTTTTCAGCTTCTTTTTTTGTGGCTACGGTCGTAAATGTAAGTCCGCAAGGAATAATCTCATTCCAACCGACGATATACACCGGCATCGAAGCTGTTGCTGACTCGATTTTTTTTCCAAGAAAATTTTCAATAAAACGTACCGGTGCAAATGCTGGACCGGCGACAACGTACGTACCAATTTTGATGGTGCCGTCTTTGATAAGAAGGGTAGCGTGAACTCCTGTCTTGGTATCTTTTTCTGATTCTACAACGATACCGCTAGCCATCTTCGAAGGATGAGTTGTTAGGTCAGACATTTCTGCCATCAAAATTACCATATCCAAAAGTTCTGGGATGCCATCACCTTTTATGGCAGAGATAGATACGCAAGGAATATCTCCACCCCAACCCTCAACATATATTTCATTTTCTCCAAGGCTGGTTTTTGTGCGATCTATGTTGGCATTTGGTTTGTCTATCTTGTTAATAGCCACGATATAGGGGATTTTTTGTGCCTTGATGGCTTTGAGGGCGTCTAGGGTTTGTGGTTTAACACCGTCTTCTGCAGACACAACCAAAATAGCGATATCAGCTGCTTGCGCGCCGCGAGCGCGTATAGAACAAAAAGCTTCATGTCCCGGAGTATCCAAGAAAGTTAGTTGATGTTTCTTACCATCTGAAGATTGGTGTTCAGCCTGGTAAGCACTCATGTGTTGAGTAATACCACCAGCTTCACCGGCGCAGACATTGGTCTTGCGGATATAGTCCAGAAGGGTAGATTTACCGTGGTCGATATGACCCATAACTACCACTATAGGGGGCCTGGTTGTTTTTGAAGAGGTTTTTGGCATGGTAGTTTTTCATATACGCACGAATATACTCTAAGGTATATTGAAGTAAGCAGTCTATCAGTAAATGAATAGTTTGACAAGCGATAAAATGGGTGATATCGTGGCACCTGGCCTGTTCTTAAATTATTGGTTATAAAAGGAGATGAAATGGTTATTGGTATAGACGTTAGTGGTAAGTTCAAACATCATGTTGAGGTCTTCATCAAACTCTTGAAAGAGAGGATGAAGATCTATACTGTTCTTCAGCCGCACGATAACGGTAAGAAAGAAATCGAATTCAAAGGATTTGTTTCGGTGATTCCGCCGGATGATACCTGGATTACGGTCACGGTTAGGACCGATGGCACCAAGGATCACCACGACCTTCACTTGATCCATCACGTTTGCGAGCATGTGAGAAATCACGGCCACGTCATGTTCGAGAAGGCTCGAGTCAAAGTGGTCGAGGCCCATTTAGGCTTTCCTCTTGTCTGCCATAAACACTAAAAGCTTTCGAGCATTTAGTAACGCCGCACGAGTGTGTGGCGTTTTTTGTTTAGAATTTTTACTTCGAACCCTTTATGGCTTCTTTTTCCTCCTCACTTAATTCATATTCAGATGAGAGGCTCTTTATCGGTTTTGAAAATACGCTAACATGATCGCGGGAATATAGACTAGAGATGACTACACCATTACCTTCTTCGTTCAAGAAAGCTGTGGCGAAACTCTGATTACCACCCCCGCCAGTACCTTTGAATGGATTGAAGCGAACGGTATTTACCGATTGTACACTCTTCTTCAAGCGACTTTCGACTGTTGTAAGATATACTTCCAGTTCTTTTCTAAATGCTTGTAGGTCTTTCAGATTACCTGAAACAAATTTGAGTGAGTCACTGATGTCTTTTGAGTCGAAACCAACTAAGAAGCGACGTAGTTTTATAAACATCCAGATTATCAGGCCAAGAAGGACAAGTACAACTATGCAGAGGATGATAAATCCAAGAAGGAGTGGATTTGATATGATGGTTTTGATGAAATTCATACTCCTATTATACTCGTTTACAGTTTATAATGAACAGTGTATAACATCTCTATGCCTAAAACATTAACTAAAGTCAAACGCCGTATATATCTCGATTATGCTTCTCTCACACCTATTGACCCGAGGGTTTTGTTAGAAGTGAACAAATATTTAACAGTCGAGTATGCCAATCCTTCATCTTGGTATCGAGAAGGCGTATCAGCCAAGAAGACTATGGATGAGGCGCGAAAAAGCGTGGCAAATTTCTTGCATGCTCATGCAGATGAAATAGTTTTTACTAGTGGTGGAACGGAGGCCAATAATATGGCTTTGTTGGGTGTTTTTGGGGCCCGTCAAAACAAGAAACCACATATTGTCGTGTCTGCTATTGAACACTCATCTATAATGGAAACAGCTCGGACTTTAGAGGGTCGCGGTTGTGAATTGAGTATAATTCCAGTCGATAAAAATGGTATCGTGGACTTGGTAGAGTTGAAGAAATCGATCAAGACCAATACGGTTTTGGTTTCGATAATGACCGTGAATAATGAGATTGGTTCAATTCAACCAATTCGTGAGATTGCTAAGATTGTTCGCCAGGCACGCGCAAAGTTTGCTGGAGATCGATCTGAATTAGAGAATAATTATCCACTTTTTCACACAGATGCCGCGCAAGCTGGTCTTTTCAATGATTTGAATGTTGAACAACTTGGGGTGGATCTTTTGACTTTGGATGGAGGTAAGATCTATGGACCGAGAGGTATCGGGGCTTTGTATGTGAAGAGATATTTGTTGAAGGGTGGTATTTCAGTGACGGACGGCCAGAAATTGATTCAACCTATAATGTTTGGTGGTGGCCAAGAGGGTGGTATGCGATCTGGCACAGAAAATGTTGGAGCGATTTGTGGGTTTGCCAAGGCTTTGGAAATTGCACATGGAGAGCGAATGAAAGAAACCGCGCGACTTATTGAGTTGAAGGATTTTTTTGTGGCTGGGCTTAAAAAAATACGACCAGACATTATCGTTAATGTTGGCGGCATCAATGTTTCGCCTCACATAATAAGTATTTCCATTCCTAATATAGATAATGAATTTTTTGTGATGCAACTAGATGCGGCTGGTGTAGCTTGTTCTACTAAAAGTTCATGTTTGCGTGATCAAGATGAATCTTATGTCTTGAAAGCCGTTGGTGCTGACAGCACGACTTCGGTGAGGTTCTCGCTTGGACGTTGGACTAAAAAGGGAGATATTGTGGCGGTTCTGAAGATTATCAATAATCTGCTTGCGTGATTTAGACTATTCTGTTATTATCTCTCCCACATGTTAATGATCAGATTACAGCGTACAGGCCGCAAGCACGAACCAACTTTTCGTGTTGTTTTGACTGATTCGAAAAACGGCCCAAAGAGCGGTAAATATCTTGCTAACCTAGGTTGGTATGATACTCGCATCAAGAACAAGGTTGAACAGATGGATACAGAAAAGATGAAGTATTGGATTTCCAAGGGTGCTAAGCTTTCTGTAACATTGCACAATTACCTTGTAACTCAGAAGGTTATTTCAGCAAAGAAGATAAATGCACTCCCAAAGAAGACTCCTATAAAGAAAGAAGAGCCAAAGGTTGAAGCTAAGCCAGCTGCAGCCGCACCAGCAGTAGTTACTCCTGCTGCATAGAGATATCCAACTGATTTTGGTTTTAATTAAGCGCGAAAGCGCCTTTTTTGTAATTTGGCGCATTGTTGTAGGTGCACATCCGATTGCCACCTCTTTTACTATTTGCTAAACTGGTCACTAGTACAGCGAACTGTACGATTATAAGTTTAGCTATTGAACTACCATGCAGAATGCAGACCAGACGTTTCTAGAATACGTTATCAAGGCTCTTGTAGATAATCCAAATGATGTCAAAGTGAATCGCACTGTAGATGAGATGGGCGTTCTCCTTACTCTCGAAGTTTCAGCTGCTGATATGGGAAAGATTATTGGTCGTCAGGGCAATACCGCCAAGTCAATCCGTACACTTCTACGTGTAGTTGGTATGAAGAATAATTCTCGTGTTAACCTCAAGATCAACGAACCA
The DNA here is from genome assembly GCA_903870235.1 of uncultured bacterium. Taxonomy (GTDB): domain Bacteria; phylum Patescibacteriota; class Minisyncoccia; order Phycocordibacterales; family PALSA-1337; genus C7867-002. The sequence continues at coordinate 315 of CAIQCA010000105.1, read as the reverse complement.
GTTGGTGGTCTAAGGTCGGCTGAGATGGCCGGACAAGTACCAGCTGCTCCAGCTCAATCATCTGCCGCACGTGCTTCCAAGAGTGTTGATGATGCTATGGCAGATTTGAAACTATAATAGGAAACAGCAAATCTATTTCTCGACACGCGAAAGGCCCCTGCAGGGGCCTTTCTAGTTCTCGGAAATTATCTGCTGATAATTTCCTGCGAGATGTCTTCTCGATATTCTTTCTACTTCTTACTTACCGACTCTTTCGCGGTATTCACCAGTTTCTGTGTTTACTCTGATTACATCACCTTCATTTACAAATAGGGG